>JAAZAW010000288.1 GCA_012514125.1 Phycisphaerae bacterium
ATTCGTTTTCGGGAATTTCCCATCCCAGCAGCCAGGTCTTTTCAATGCCGTGCTCGTCCATGTTTTTGACTAAGGCGTCGTGATCATATCCGTACCAATTGGGGTGATTGTGGATGTCGATGATTTTACGTGTCATTGATCCTGTCCTTAAAATGTATTTACAAATGATAAAAATATTAATATTTAATTGTCTTACTTTAAATATGCGTTTTCAACTTTTTTGAATGCTTCGAGGATATCGGCGATCTCCTGGTCACCAAAACTTTCGGAAATGTGCAGATTGAAATGAGTCTCGGTTACCCGGATCGCGTTATCGATTTTAATTTGAGGATTTTTCGGGCCTTTGTATTCCGCACAATTCCATGGAAATCCGCTATTTCCGAAAGTAGCTTTATTTTTGAACCACGGCATTTCGCAGGGAATATGACGATAGTGGGAGGAAACCGGCATGCCCTCCGCTTCCAACGCTTTACAAAACGTTTCCTTGTCCACTTTTACCGCTTCGGCGTTGAATTTAATCTTGATGAACCAATAGGATGATTCGGTTTCAGGCGTCTGCCAGCCTAAGTCTACGGATTTGAAGGACTTAAAGGCTTGTTTGAGCGATTCACCCACTTTACGCCGATTTGCGACAATTCTCGGCAGTTTCTTGAGTTGCGCGCTTCCAATCGCTGCCGACAGATCGTTGAGATTGCAATTGATGCCTGCGACGACGTTTCCATCGGCATTTTCAATATTGAAGGGTTTACCGCGATCCGCAAACCGCCTGCCTTGCCAGTGGAGTTTTTCGTTGCGGGTATACACCACGCCGCCCTGGCCGCCGGTGCAATGATGTTTGCCGAACATAGTGGAAAAGGCGGCGATATCGCCAAGCGATCCGACGAGTTTTCCTTTATATTTGGCGCCGTGGGACTGGGCGCAGTCTTCAATGACGTAGATGTTTTTTGATTTGGCAAATTCCATGATCGGGTCCATATCGACCGGATCGCCGGCGATGTGCGCGACGAGAATCGCCCGCGTGCGTTCGGTAAATACAGCTTTGATTTGATCAATTGATGTGTTATAGGTTCGGGGATCGCAATCGGCGGGCACGGGCACACAGGCATTGAAGATTAAGGGCATGACTCCGCCGGGGTCGCTGATCGGGGGGACGATCACTTCGCTGAAGGCATCGAGCTGTAAGGCGCCGAGGGCGGCGAAAACGGCATTGGTTCCGGAATTTACGCCGTCAGCAAAACCTCCGCCCATGAAATCGACAAAATCCTGTTCATATTGTTTTTCGGGTTCACCACCATAACCAAAGGCATTGCCGGATGCAATGGCCTGGTCAAAAAGTTTCATTGCCGCAGCCTTTTCTTCCTCGCCGATGAGTCCGCGAGCAGGCATGGGTTTACTTCGAACCGGTGTTCCGCCATCAATCGCCAATTTCGACATACTAAATACTCCTATAATAACAATTATATATTAAATTACATGCGTATTATACGTGCAATCTGTGTGCCAAATCAAATTTCGGCCCCAAAGGCTTTTATTTGCATCATCGATATGTTAAAATATTGACAGGCGACAAAATTTTGTCAGGAAGAAGGCGATGATAACGAAAACTATTTTATTAACCAGTCATTATCCTTCCAGGGTGGTCGAAATGGTTCGTCGGCAATGGAAGGTGATTGATATTCCGGATCAGCGTGAGGCATTGGCATTTTTGCGAGCCTGCACGACGATGCCCTGGGCGATTTCCATTGGGATTGTCGATAACACCGATCCCAAAGCGTTCGACGGCAAGAGTATGCTCCGGGAGATTCATAAACTCGATGCGAATATTCCGGTGATCGTCTCTACGCATCAGCGGTCCCCGGCGGTGATCGTCGATTTTGTCAAGCATGGAGCCTTCGACTATGTTGTTGAACCCCAAGATGACAACGATGTTGAACAGTGGACCAGTTATACACAGGATTTTATTTTTGCGTTGACCCGAGCGATGGCTTGGCGAGAAATCATGCTTGAAAATCAACGCCTGAAGGACGATTTGATTTGCAGAGACAAGCCCGATTTCATCAAGGGTCGATCGTCCGCGGTTTTGAACGTTGTGAATTTGATTCGCAAGGTGGCACCCACGCCGGCGACGGTTTTGATTACCGGCGAATCGGGGACAGGCAAGGAGCTTGTGGCGAGAGCGATTCATTCTCAGTCAACCAACCGTGAACACCCTTTTACGCCGATCAATTGCGGTTCCATCAGTGAGTCGCTGCTGGCCAGTGAATTATTCGGCCACGTCAAGGGGGCGTTTACGGGGGCCGACGCCCATCGTCAGGGTTTGTTGCGAGAGACAGGGTCGGGGACGTTGCTGTTGGATGAAATCGCGACCATTCCGCCGAGTTTTCAGGTGATGCTGCTAAGAGTTCTGGAACAGCGAACGGCGAGGCCTGTCGGGGGCACAGGGGATTACAATGTTACCTGTCGATTTCTTGCCGCAGCCAACTGCAACCTGGAAGACCTCGTTCGCGAGGATAAATTTCGTGAAGATCTTTTTTATCGTCTGAATGTTTTTCATATCCACATTCCGCCGCTTCGTCAAAGGCGGGAAGACATTCCCATTCTGGCGGATTTTTTTCTCAAGCAAACGGCGAGCCAATACGGCAAGGACATCAAAGGAATATCTCCGGGGGCGATGGAGATATTGGAAGAATACGCCTGGCCTGGAAATGTTCGGCAACTTCGCCATGCGATAGAACGGGCGACCATTCTGTGCGAAAGCGATGCCCTCGGTATTGGGGACTTTGATCCGAGGATTCGCTCGTCCACGATCGTCACCGATGGGTTTAACAGTTTGCGGTATGATCAGGCGATGATGCACTTCGAGCGAAATTTGATTCAGTCGGCGCTGGCTCAATGTCAGGGCAACCGCAGCCAGGCGGCGAACCTTCTGCACATGAACCGAACGACGTTAAGCTATCGCATCAGGCAGTTGGGGATAGAAATTTGAATGAAGCTGAAAGAAAGGTCAACGGACCTTTGGCTTGCTTACACTATGTCGCTGAGCTTGTCGAAGCGACATGGTGTAAGCAAACAAAAGACCCTTCGACAGGCTCAGGGTCCGAAACTACGACACGTTAAAATCAAAGGCATATTAGATGTTTATGAACTGACCCAGGGCTTGCCAGGTCAGATCGATCATCGTTGGAGCATATTGATCCGCTTTATCGCCCCATAGATGAGTCAATAAATCTTTCAAACCGCTTTGCGTCAGTTCGGCTGCGGATTTCGGGAGATGTGGAATCGGTTCTTTGAAGGTGTCCTGCCGTTTGATCATCGAGAGGACGCCCGCTGCGGCGCCCAAAGCCATATTCTTCGGCTCGATCCGATATCGCAACGCCAGGCGAATCGTGCCGTAAATGCGATCGTCGTAGCTTAGTTTGCGGATATGGTCGCGTCCCACGCGGCTGACCAGGTCGTTGAGGTTTGGATTGACCATGCGTTCGAGCAGGTCATCGGCGTAGGCTTGATAGCCTGCGGGAGTAAAGAGGGAATCGCCGAGTTGGGCGTGACGCTGGATCAGGGCGGCTCCGGATTCTTCGATGAACGCTTTTCTCGCGATAGCCATGATTTGCGTATCATGGCCGGCATCCGCGATGGTATTTAAATTTTTCTGGTCGGCCAGATAGGCGATCAGGGCATGGATGGCGTTATGGCCATAAAGTTTGGCTTCTTCAAACGGCAGAAGGTCCGGTTTTTCGATGAATACTTCAATGCCACGTTTGTAGTCGGGCAGGGTGATCTTCGAAATGAGGATGCGGTTGAATTCTTCGACCAGTATTGCCCGGGGGAAGTGGGGCGTGATGGTTTGCAGGTTGAGACGTCTGATTTCATCCACATCGGTAATCACGCCGCTCATTTTGCCGACGACGGTGTTGAGGACCTGCACCTGGTTGAGTTTTTCCGGTTCCATTCGCTGTTTCAGGAGATCGGTCAAAATTTCGGCTGCGTGGTTATGATTTTCGGCGGTGTAGATAATCGTCGGAAACTCGTTCGGCCGCTGTGAAAGGCCTTTGGCAAAAAGGTCCGCGCAGCTTGGATCGCCCAAACTAAAGATATTCACGCTCGGAAGGGCGGTGGCCATTTCGTCCGATTCGGCAATGGCGGCGAGGATTTTTTTTCGATCATCGACGTCTCGTGGGTTATAAAGTTCGACACCTTTGACGACGCTGTGGTCGATTTTATTGTTTCTTGCGATATTGACGGTGTAAGATCCGCCGTTGCTTCGGACCGCGTCGATCATGGCCTGATCGACTTCCGCTACGACGAAGCGTTTGAAATTTTTCGACATATATGCTTCATAAAGCATAAGTGCGTTCTGAATCGGTCCGAATCCAAATCCAAAAAACGTTTTGTTCATTGTTATATTCCTGAAATTTTGTCGGGTGCGTTTGGCCACACCATTTTTTCTTTCAAATTGTCATTTTCGTGAAAGAGGGAATCGGTTTTATCGCAAATTATTCTCGAGGAACTCGATTTCCTTTGTTTGATCCCAGTGATCGACGAATCGCAGATCATCGATATCCGTGCCCGGATAGAGGATGACCTTGCCGTCCACTTTGGTTTCTTCGATCATTTTAAGCACTTGCGGGGCGTGTTTGAGCGATCCGACGCCTGCGACGTAATTGCCCGGATCGACGTCTTTGTTGTAAATGGCGTCGAGGGTGGATTTCATGTCGTAGGGGTCCCCGCCGCTTGAGCCTGCGACTTTGATTTCATTGTAGTGGATCGCGATGGCATCGATTTGCAGCATATTTTTACCCTTCGGGAGTCCGCCGAAGAAATTCGCCACGCCGCCTTTGCCTAAAAGTCCCAGTGCGTTTTGTTGTACGGGTTGAACCCCGACGGCGAGGATGATATCGTCGGCACCGGCACCGTTGGTGATCTTCATGAGTTCTTCGTTAAGGTCTTTTCCGTTGATGGCGAAAAGATTGATGCCGAGTTTTTTCGCTTTTTCCGCGTTGGTTTTGAGTGCGTGATCCATGCGTTCCTGAACGAGGTCGGAAATAATCAGATTTTTCGGACGATATCGCATCGCCATCTCAAAGTGGATTCGTCCCATCGCGCCTGCACCGATGACGACGGCAGTGCCGCCTGGAAGGAGTCCGAGTTTGGGGACACGCGGCGAGAAGGGCCCATCTTTGAAAATATGATATTGCCGATCCTGAGCCGAGTAGATACATGAGATCGGTTCGGCCATTGAAACACCAAAATACGACATTGAATCGTCGGGCAAGGGCAAGAGACACTGACCTTGAAGGACTTCTTCCTGGATTAAAATATATTCCGCCAGATTGCCGCCGAGGGTATAACCGACGGCACATTTGCTCATGCCTGCGGCATTGTTTGCATATCGTTCGCGATGGCAGATCGGAGCAACATCGACGGCGGGTTGAACCGCGAAGCGCTGTCCGGGTTTGTATTGATTTTTAAGATTATCGCCGACGGCTGCGACGGTGACCGAACCTTCATCGCCGAGGATAACGGGAAATTTTTCCAGGTCCCAGCCGTTGATGTAGGTGTGTTTTGAACCCTGCGAAATGATTTTAAGGATCGAAGTACAGACTCCTGCGGCATCGACTCGGCAGAGCAGTTGATTCGGCCCGGGCTGGGGTACGGGCACTTCGGAAACCTTCAGGTTTTCGAACCCCACGCCGTTTAGTGTGACGGCTTTCATGGTTTTGGGAATTTGAAATTCCTTTTGATTACGATAATTCTCAAATTTGTTCATGATTTATCCTTCATAGAGAAATGTTATCGGTTTTTATGCAGGATGGTCCATGCCCATTATCTTCCCGCAGTCTGTAGTCTGTGGCCTGTAGTCATTCTCAGGTGATTCCCGCCCGGGTAATATCGTGCAGGTGGATCATGCCGATCGGGTGATGAGATTCGTCGCAGACCGGCAATTCGATAATCTTGTATTCGCGTAAAATTTCCAATGCTTTTACAGCCATCATATCCGGAGTGGCGAATTTGGGATTTTTTGTCATCAGGCCGGTGATTGGCTCGTCGAGATTGACTTGGCCTTTCATCAGATATCGCCGTAAATCGCCGTCGACGAAAATGCCCACGAGACTGCCGGATTGATCGATGACGCTGGTGGCGGCGAGTTTGCTCGACGTCATGACGAGAATCGCATCACGAAGTTTTGTGTCGTCTCGCACGACGGGATTGTCTTTGCCCGTGTGCATCAGGTGTTCGACTTTGATCAACAGCCTGCGCCCAAGCGAACCGCCCGGATGGAGCAGGGCGTAATCGTTTTGTTTAAAACCGTGAGCTTCGAGCAACACCAACGCCAGTGTGTCGCCGAGGGCGAGCATGGCCGTCGTGCTCGCTGTCGGAGCTAAATCCAATGGGCAGGCTTCACGTTTGATCGGCAGGATCAGGGAAATATCCGAATGCCGGGCAAGCTCCGAATCAGCGTTGGAGGTGATGGCGATCAAGGGGACCTTGAGATGTTTAAAATAAGGAATGATACGCAGCACTTCGTCCGTTTGTCCTTGGTGCGAGAAAAACAGGCCGATGTCGTTTGCGGTGATCATCCCCAAGTCGCCGTGAATCGCCTCGGCAGGGTGCATGAAAAAAGCGGGTGTTCCGGTCGATGCCAGGGTCGCGGCAATTTTTTTCGCGATGTGCCCCGCCTTGCCCATACCGGTCGTGACGACTCTGCCCTTACAGTTAAGAATGAGATTAATTGCCCGCTCGAACTCCGAATCGATGACATGGTGCAGACAGGCCACCGCGTCGGTTTCGATATCGATTACTCGTTTTGCGATATTGATCAAATCCATTGACTATTTTCCTGTTTAAGTTATTGATCGTACGATCATAACCATTATTCGGCGACTTTCAACAATTCTTCTTCCGCCGCTTTTGTCCAGCCGCCCTGGTCGAGCTTGGCCGCAACGGTTGGAAATTTCTCGGCAAGTTTTGCCAATGGCACCAAGCCTAGTTCATGAAGCATCGGATAGACGATAATTTTACCTGCCAGTGTTCGATTTTCAACCGCCGCCAGACCTTCGACCGCTCCGGCCATACCGCAAATCGCATCGACCGAAACGTTCGTGTCTAACTGACCTTTTTCGATTTTCGAGAGAACAATTTTCATGTCGCGAATGACCGAACCGCTCGTACCGAACATATAGCAACGATTGGCGATATACGTATCGAGGTCCAGCGCCTGTTTTACCGGAGCCGGAATTCCCGCGAAAATGTTGATTAGACATCGATCGACGCTGTCGGTAATGGCATTGGCGACCAGGGCGCCCACCGGTGCCATCAACGCGATATAACTGAATTTTTCATTCATCGGTGTTTTTTGCGGGTTGATCATACGAACCTGAACACCGTTGGATTTGGCCAGCGGCTCGGCCTTATTCATCAACGACGCCAGTCGCGCATCGTCGAAATCCGTTCCTGTCAGCGATACATTTTTCACACCGGCGCAAATATCGCGGATCACGTGCATTTGTCCCATCGGACCGCCGGCACCGATCACAACAATTTTTTCGCCTTCGCGAATTTCGCCGGTGGCGGGAATGTGTTTGTACGATTCCGCCGCGTTTTCCGACGTTGTGCCGATCCATCGCGTCATGCCGTAATGTACTCGACCGACGCCGATGATTACCGGTTCGCCGAATTTCTTCCCGCCTGTCACAAGGTTCATCAAACCTCTGGGCGCAAGCTTGTCGTTCAGAATTTCCACCGTCGCCTTGACCGCTCCGAAGTAAATGATATCGTCGAAACTTTCATTCGCCAATAATTCAACTGAACCGACTTTCGCGACCTTCACGCCAATAGTTTCAAGTTCTTTAAATTGTGAAGCATCGGCAACAACCGCAGTAATCGCCGCCGGTTTGTTCGTCGCAACGGCGTCTTTTAACCCTTCGACTCGATGTCCAGCCTCTGCCACAACCAGCATCCTGCCGCCCGATTTCACACACTGGCGTTCAGGATTCACATACGAATTTTCCACACACGCCCAAGGTTCGACCAGGCAAACCGCCGACGCACTGAGTCCTTCACCCACCGGGATCAAAAATCGTTCCGATGTTTTCGGGTCCATAACAACGCGTTCATCCATCAAAACATATTCTTGCAGCGCGCCCTCAAAGTTATATCCAAACGCCGCGTTCGATCCAGCCGTTTTCAGTTCTCGATAATCCGTCTGAACCAGACATCGTTCACCAAGCTTGTGATGCCTGACCTCATCGCCGACCGCCACGATCGTGCACACCGCCTCATGCCCCGGAACCACAGGCTTATCTCCCGGAACATAACTCGGAATTTCCTTAAGCACGTCCGGCGAAATACCGCTGACGATCTCACTCTTTCGCGCATGCTCGGTAAATTGCTTGAGCAGTTTCAAATCGGAAAAACACAATCCCACCGCCTCGATCTTCGCCACAATCTGATGCGGGCCGGGCTTGAAAACCTCTTTCACCTTGTTCAGCGTCAATTCGCTCGGACCCACCAATTGAACCGCGTATTGTGTCTTCGGGAGTTCTGCTAAATTCGTGTTCATCATCATTCCTTTTCGTTTTCTATTTCAACATAACCTGACCACCGGTGACGGGAATCGCCTGGCCGGTTTCATATTTCTGTTCCATCAAATAATAAATCGCCTTCATCACATCCGGCGTCGTGCATCCACGTTTCATTGGAACTTTCGCCTCATACGCCTTTTTCACGTCTTCCACCGTCTGGGCTCCAGGCACTTTGTTCGTCCGAAGATACTGCATAAAAAGTCCGTTCTTCGGATCAGACCACAACGGCCCGTCAAAAAAATTCCCCGGACAAATCGAGTTGACCTTGATGCCGTCCTCCACCAATTCCATCGCGAACGATTGCGTCAATCCGATCCCGCCGAACTTGCTGCCCGCATACGCACCGTTCCGGTTCGACCCCTGCAGCCCCGATTTCGAGTTGATCTGAATGATGTCGCTCCAATAGTCAGGCTTTGCCTGGTGCTGAATCGCCAACGTCCGTGACGCTTTTTGCACGCACAGGAAATACCCCTTGTAATTCACATTCGTTACAAAGTCAAAATCTTTTTCAGACTGCGTCTTGACGCTCTCCGCCTTGAGCACGCCCGCGTTCGACACAAAAACGTCGAACCCCCCAAAGGTCCGATTCACCTGATATATCGCATTGTCAATCGACAGCGCGTCGGTCACATTAATCGGCAGCCCCAGCGCCCTGCCCGGCGTCTTGCTGTTGATCTCCCGAGCCGCTTTTTCCGCGCCGATCAGATTCATGTCCGCCAGCACCACATGCGCCCCCTGCGCCGCCAAATCCTGCGCAATCTCAAGTCCAAACCCCTGCGCCGCGCCGGTCACAATGGCAATCTTGCCCGCCGCACGTCCCAAATGCCCACTGCCCGCCGCCACCTTGCGACGATAAGACTCGACCTCCCAGTTCTCAATAAATTCCCGCTCGCGTTTCCCCATGAAATTAATTCCACCAAGCCGCTTCGCGCCGGACATCACCTTCACCGCATCGGTATAAACCAATCGAACCGTGTGCGCCGACATAAAATCGTCGCCCGCCGCAAACATTCCAAGGTCCTTCACCAACACAACATACGGCATCTGCCCCGTCATCTTCCGGTGCTCCGAAACCGCCTCTCTAAGCCGTTCCACAAGCTGCTCCGGCGTCTCGCCTTCCTGCGTCTCAAACCACATCGCAAACGATTTGCAATAAACAATCTGGTCCGGCGTCAACGGGCCGCCCGCCGCCACCGCTTTGCCTTCGGTTCCGCCAACCAGATTGATGATCGTCTTCGAATCGTCAAAGGTAACCACCTTGAGCGCATCTTCAACCGCCAGCAATCCTCGAAGCGCAGGCCCGATCGTATGAACCAGCACCTTCGTTTCCTGCTCGTCTTTTTGCGACCACTCGCCGAAAACAAACTCCGACGGTGTGCTCTCAAGTTTCGTGCGAATCGTGCCGATCACCGCGTCCGTCGCCTTGAAAATGTCCTCCGGCGTATCTCCGCAAATAATCAACCCATGATTCTGCATAAACACCGCGCCCGGACAATCCCGCCCCGTCTTCTGCTGATATTCCCGAAACGCGTCATAAAGCGTCTTCGCCAGCAGATACCCCGGATCGACATACGGAATCCACAAAACCTTGTCATCGAAAAGTTCCGTCGTCAATGCCTTTCCATACTTACAGCAGGTAATCATATTCACCAGCGTCGAATGCGAATGAATCACGAATTGCCGCGGCAGCAGATGATGCAGCACCGCCTCCACCGAAGGCCTTTGTCCTTTTTCCGGATAAACCCGCGCGTTCATGATCACCTGTTTGAAGTGTGCCTCACGCTGATTGATATCCAGCGGCACTTCACCCTGAATCAGTGTTTCGAGAGGCTTGCGTTCCATCGCCACAAATCCTTCCGCACTGATCGTCGCCAGCGAGGTCCCGCTCCCTTTAACAAAAAGTCGATCCCCGATTTTCACCGACGTATTCCCACCGCCTGCGATAACAAATTCCGGGTCCGATCCAAAATATCGTGAAAGTTTCACCAACTGATCCATCGCGCTATCCGACGAATCAAATCCAGGCCGTTGCACCGCAGCAGACGTCATCACATCAAACTCCTTCCTGTCTTATCTATTTTATGTTCATATATTTTTCTTATTTTTTACAGCGTGCGCCTCACGCACCATCTTCTCTCCCATACATCCCAATCACCGCAGCCCCAAGCGCCTTAAACGCCGAAATTCGTTCCTCCGCCGTCGTATATTTTCCATTAGGCTCACCGCTCGCATCCACAAACCCCACCTCGCCGTGCAACGTCAAAAACTGATGCGCCGCCATCACACACGCGCCCTCCCTGAAAATCTCTTTAATCTCTTCCGGCACCGCCGCTCCTTTCACACACGCCGGTTCAATCGGAATCAAATCCAGCGAATTATGTTCCGTCCCGCCCAGCACCACCAGCCCAGCCTCGCGAATCGCCTTGACATATCGACTCAACACCTCAGGCGTATTTCGCCCCGGAATAAATTCCAAGCAATAAATGTTCCGCGATTTCACATTTTCGATAAGCTTCTCGACAGGTTCTTCAAATCCGCACATCGGCAAAACTCCGTCCGCCAGCGTCGGATAGCACGGCACACCCCCAAGCTCCAGAATCAACCGATACGCCTGATCAAAATCAACAAACATCTCCTGCACAAATCCACGCTTGCCCGCCTTCATCAAATTCGACCGGATTTCGTTCTGCACCTTCACCGCGTTTTGCGCATCGCACTTGCACTCACCCCCGAAAATCTCACCAAGCTTCGCCGCCCGCTGTTCCATCGGCACAAGCCTGAAAAACGCCTCCTGAAACGCCTGCGCAACGTGCCGTTCCTGAATATACACAATATTCTTCGAACACTTGTGACGACGAACGATCATCTCTTTGACCGCATCTTCATCTAGCCCCGTATCCACGCCCGCCGATTTGAAAATCTCCGCCAACAGACCGATCATCTTCGCCATTCGCTGTGAATCGTTCGTGCGGATCGTCGTCATGATCGATTTCGCTTGTTCGGACATTTCCCCGAACTTCGTAATTCCTTTCCCGCAAATATACATCTTCCCCGGATTCCCCGGGTCGTTGATTTTCACACCCGCTTTCACCAACTCGTCGATCAACGCGATAATCTCAAGTCCGAAAAGCGGAAAAATCCCATGTCGTTTCGCCAACGAAACAAATTCACCGTAAACATCGAAATCGTAATAATTGCTCACGCCCACCACGCCGACTTTTTGTTCCGATGCCAACGCCACCGCCTGAGCCACCGTCTCAAATGCTGAAAAATTAGGCGGCAAATGGATATGCGAATTCACCCGCGGACAAATCGCCTCCCCGCCTCCCTCTTTCGCCGACAACGCCAATTCCCGAACCGTCCCAAGCCCCTTCAACCCATCAAGTGCGTCCTGAATCAATGTCGCCATTCAATACCTCAATTTTCTATTTTTCTTTACACCAATCATTCCCGCAAAAGCAGGAATCCAGTTTGATAATTTCAGTTTCGAGTCATCCTCTTTCTGTCATTTCCTCTCTTCTCTTGTCATTCCCGCGAAGGCGAGAATCCAGAACCGGCTCAAGCCGTTAAACAATCCTCTTTTCTTCTCTTCCAACTTCCAACTTCCAACTTCCAACTTCCAACTTCCAACTTCTAACTTCTAACTCCCCACAACTATCTTCATCACCTTTCTGGGCGGCTGATGCAAACACATCCCAAACACATCCTCCGCCGATTCCTTGATCCCTTCACTCATCGTCGGATGCGCAAAAACCACTTCCGCCAATTCCGTCGCGCTCGCCTTCTGGTGCAGCATCGCTCCTGCCGCCGCGATACACTCCGTAGCGTTATGCCCCATCATGTGCACACCCAGCAATTCATCCGTCTCCCGATTTCGAATCACCTTCACAAACCCTTCCGTATCGCCCGCTGCCATCGCCTTGCCCAGAAATGACAACGGAAAATGGCCGATCGACACCGGAATGTTCTTCGCCTTGCATTCTTCCACCGACAATCCCACCGATCCGATCTCCGGGAACGTATAAACACATCCCGGAATCGGCGAGGTAAATGCCTTCGAATGCCCCAGCGCGTTTTCAACCGCAGCGATCCCCTGCGCCGATGCCGCATGCGCCAGCAAACATCTCCCATTCGCGTCCCCGATACAATAATAACCCTTCACTGCCGTTTCCATATGATCGTTCACGCGAATAAATCCGCGATCCGTCGCCAGACCAACGGTCTCAAGCCCGATCTCCGCCGTATTAGGCCGCCGTCCCGTCGCCACCAGTGCCTTATCCGCTTCGATCACTTCGCCATTACTAAGCTTCGCCCGAACGCCCGTCGCCGTCGTCGTCAATTCCTCAATCTTCACATTCACATAACTCTTGATCCCGCGTTTCGCGAAACTCTTTTCCAGCGTATCCCCAAGCTGCTTGTCCATATTCGGCAGCAGGTAAGGCAGCATCTCCACAATCGTCACTTTTACCCCGAAAGGCTCCATCATGCACGCGAACTCGCACCCGATCACTCCGCCCCCGACAATCAGCAAACTCTTGGGCAGCGTCTTCCAGTGCAGCGACTCATCGCTCGTGCAAACCTTCTCCACATCCGTAGGCCACCCCGGAATCCTCGCCGGAATCGACCCAACCGCCAGAATAATCTTGTCTGCGGTGAATTCTTCCGACTCACCGTTCTCTTTTTTGACAACAACTTTCCCCACACCATTCAAGCTCGCCTTGCCTTGAAACAGCGTCGCCTTCCGTGCCCCAAGCAACCCCTTAATCCCCGTGCGCAGTGTACTGACAACCTTATCCTTGCGAGCCTGAACCCTGCCCCAGTCAAAACCAACCACACCGTCGATATTGACCCCAAAATCGTCGGCATGTTTGAGATGATCCATCAATCCCGCCGACGCCAGAAGCGCCTTCGATGGAATGCACCCATAATTCAAGCACGTCCCGCCCAGATAATGCTTTTCGACGATAGCGACCTTCGCTCCCATCGCCGCCGCCCTTAGTGCCGCAACGTACCCGCCAGGCCCCGCACCCAACACCGCAATATCAAAATTTTTACTCATAATTTTTTCCTCTTTCTCTGATAAGGTGAGCTTTACCCACCATCTTTTCATTTTCGATCTTCGTCGTTCTTCTCTATCCCGTCACCCAATAAAGCCCGAATCCTTTGAGACTATTAGGACTGCCTTTTCTGTGAACTCTATCGCTGATTTCCTGTCATCCCCTCTCTTTATATCTTTATTCCCTTTCTTCTCTTGTCATTCCCGCGAAGGCCCGAATCCAGAAACGGCTCAAGCCGTTGAATAATCCTCTTCTCCACCTTCACACTTTCACACTTTCTCACTTTTACACTTCTTCCTCGTCTTAGCGTCCAGGCAGTTCAATCTCTTTTCTTCTCTTCCAACTTCTAACTTCTAACTTCTAACTCTTTCCTTCTCCTATCCCATTCGGACTTTCCAGCATCTCTTTCAACCTGACCATAAACTTCGCTGCCAGCATCCCATCCACAATCCGATGATCCGCGCTCAGCGTCATTGTCATCACTCGTCCAGGCCGCATCGCACCGTTGCTCACGATCACCTGCTCGCGAATTGCTCCAACCGCTAGAATCGCCGCCTCAGGCGGATTGATAATCGCCGAAAATTCTTCCACGCCGAACATCCCCAGATTGGTAATCGTAAAGACTCCCTTGCCCATCCCCTCGATCTTCCCGCCGCGAGCCGCGTTCGCGATGCGTTTGGTCTCCGCGCTGATCTGTTCCAGATTCATCTGTTCCGCTCCAAGCAGCACCGGCACAACCAAACCCTCGTCCATACCCACCGCCACGCCGATATTCGAATTCGCGAACTCGACAATCGCGTCGTTATCCATTTGACTGCGGAACGCCGGAAATTCCTGTATCGCCTTCGCGCACGCCAGCACCACCACATCGTTCACACTGCACGGATATTTCGCCTTTTCCGCTTTATAAAATCGATAAAGCGGATCGGCGTCGATCGTACTCTTGATATAAAAATGCGGAATATTCTGCTTCGACGCCAGCAAATTCCTCGCAATCGCTTTTCGCATGTTCGACATCCGTTTGCGAACGCCTTCACCCGAAACAACAGGCATTGCCGCCGGTGCCGGTCGATACGCACCCGCAGCACCCGCCGCCGGAACATCCGTCGACAAAATTCGGCCGCCCGGACCGCTCCCCGTCGCCACCGTCGATAAATCCACACCCCGTTCCTTCGCGATCTTCCGCGCGGCAGGAGACGCCTTGACTCGCCCGCCCTCGCTGGCTGTCGGTTGGCTCACAGCCGCCTTCGCCGTTATTACCGGAGCCGTCTCTACAGGAACAGCCTTCGTCCCCGTCGCCGCGACCGTACTGCTCGCCAGATATCTCTCGACATCCACATCGTTTTCCGCAAGATACGCCACAGGTTGCAACACCTCGATCGTCCCGCCTTCCGGCAGCACAATTTTCGAAAGTCGCCCCTCATCCACCGCTTCGACTTCAATCGTCGCTTTGTCGGTTTCAATCTCAAAAATGATATCGCCTTTTTTGATCCGATCCCCGGGCTTGACTCGCCAGCTGACAATCGTGCCTTCTTCCATCGACTGGCCTGCCTTGGGCATCAAAATCGGCGTAATACTTGTCGGCATTTCCACCGCCGCCGGTGCCGTCGAAGGAGCGGCAGGGGCCTGAGTCTCCGAAGTCGAGGCACCACCGGCACTTGTCGAACCCGACCCGCCCAGAAACGCATCGACATCGGCGTCGTTTTCCGCCAGATAAGCCACAGGCTGTAATACAGGAATCGTATCGCCTTCAGCCACAATGATTTTAGCTAATCGTCCCTCATCCACCGCTTCGACTTCGACCGTCGCCTTGTCGGTTTCAATCTCAAAAATGATATCGCCTTTTGTAATCCGGTCCCCGGGCTTGACTCGCCAGGTGACAATCGTGCCTTCTTCCATCGACTGGCCCGCCTTGGGCATCAGCACCGGCACGACATTAGCCGCGTTGCCCCCCGCGCCGGTGGGGGGCGGTGCAGAAACTTCCTCTTTTTTCGATTCAGGAGTCATTATTTTTCCTGGATTGATTTCGCAAAGCGGTGTATCGGTTTCCACCGTCTTTCCGGTAGGGACTAAAATGGTCTCGAGGGTTCCGTCCAAACCAGATTCAAGGTCAATCAAGCCTTCATCACTTTCTATGCGAAGAAAAATTTCCTCTTTGGAAATAACATCACCCGTTTTTTTCAACCAGGAAATAATTGTTGCCTTTGTTGCCGATTTTCCCGGTTTGGGCAGTTTGATTGTCGTCATGTCGTTCACCTGTGTTTGTTAAATAAACAATATAGTAGTTAAATTTAGGTATTTCAAACTATTCCGATTATACTTCACGTCAGAATAAAAAAAAAGTGTGCAACAGTCAAGCAAAAATATACATTTTTATGTTGATATTTATGCTCATTTGTTGTTTATTATATGTACAGTGTTGATTGATCTGTGGAGGTTTAGCGTGAATACGCAAGAGCGTCGAGAATACATATTGTCGCAAGTCTATGCCAGCGGGCATGTTATGGTCAAAGACCTTTCCGCGTCCATGGCAGTGTCCGAAGCGACGGTTCGACGTGATTTGCGCGCTTTAGCGGACGAACGCGAGCTTGAACTCGTCTACGGCGGAGCGAACCTGGCGAGAAGCTCCGATTTCTCCTTCCGTTCCAAGGCGATGCGGAACATTGAAGCCAAGCGAATCATCGGGCGTCTGGCGGCGGACCTCGTGCTTGATGGAGACCAGATTTTTATCGATTCAGGGACCACCTGTTTCGAGATGGCTCCTTTTATGAAACGGAAACGCGGCGTTTCGGTGATTGTTAGTTCGTCGCGTCTGGCGATTGAATTGGCTGATAATTCTAATTTAAGCATTATAACATTGGGTGGACAGTATCGTCTGGACCGGATGGACTCCGTCGGGCCTTTGGCGATGACGGTGCTGGACCAACTTCGCGGGTATATCGCCTTTATTGGTTCCGACGGCGTGAGTATGGATTTTGGGATTACCGCCAGCGATATCGAGAGCGCGCATTTGCACAAACTGGCGGTGCGGAACGCTCGCGAGACGATTTTGCTTGTAGATCATACTAAGTTTTTCTCACCTTCACTTTATAAGATTGCGGAGTGGGATGTGGTGTCGCGATTGGTGACGGATCAGAAGCCCGGGCCTGAGTGGATGGAATTTCTGGATTCGCGAGGGATCGAGGCGATTTATCCGGCGGAAAGTTAGAAATTGGAAGTTTAGTGAGTTTGGTGATTTTGGTAAAGAGGAAGAGTTTTTTTGTTCGATCATTAATTTAATTTGTCTATAACCTCATATTAAGGATAAGGAGTTTTCAGTCATGCCCAAGAGTCAGATGATCAATCCGGAAGATGTTCGTAAACCGTCAAAGGTTGAATTTAAACCTGTTCCGGTGAATCAGTACAAAAAGACCGTTAAAGAAGAACTTTCGCGTTACAGCAAAGACGATATGGTCCGCATCCAGCGGGATATGATGGTGATTCGCGCCTTTGAGAATATGCTCAACGAGATTAAGCTTCGCGGGAATTACCAGGGGATCGAATATAATCATCGAGGTCCGGCACACTTGTCGATCGGTCAGGAAGCATCGGCGGTGGGTCAGGCGTTTTTGCTGGGGGTGGACGATCATATTTTCGGCAGCCATCGCAGTCATGGTGAAATCCTCGCTAAAGGTCTCTCCGCCATCGAGAAGCTTGATGACAAGACTTTGATGGACGTCATGAAGAATTATTTCGATGGAGAATGTTTGAAGGTTGTCGAAAAGGACGCCAGCGGTTCTGTGAAAGATTTGGCTATTGATTTTTTGATCTATGGCGCGCTGGCGGAGATATTTGGACGAAGGGCCGGCTTTAACAAGGGGATGGGCGGTTCGATGCACACCTTTTTCCCGCCGTTCGGTATTATGCCCAACAACGCCATTGTCGGTGGTTCGGGTACGATTTCGGTCGGAGCGGCCCTTTATAAACATATCAATCGGAAGAAGGGGATTGTGATTTGCAATATCGGCGATGCGTCGCTGGGTTGCGGTCCGGTGTGGGAGGCGTTGTGTTTGGCGACGATGGACCAGTATCGTGAGCTTTGGGACAAGGACCATCGGGGCGGGTTGCCGATGATTTTCAATTTTTATAATAATTTTTATGGTATGGGCGGTCAGCCTGTGGGCGAGACGATGGGGTTCAAGGTTCTGGCAAGGCTTGGTGCGGGGATTATGCCGAACCAGATGCACGCGGAGCGGGTGGATGGATTTAATCCGCTGGCGGTGATCGACGCGATCGAGAGGAAGAAGAAATTAATCGAGGAGAAGGACGGGCCTGTGTTGCTCGATACGATTACGTATCGGTTCAGTGGTCACTCTCCTTCGGACGCGAGTTCTTATCGGGAGAAGTCGGAGATCGAGATGTGGCAGAATCAGGATTCGATTGTCACCTTCGGGAATGAGCTGGTGAATGCGAAGGTTTGCCAGAAGTCGGATATCGAGAAGATGCAGGAGCGGATCGACGGGTTGATTTTGAAGGCCTATAAGAAGGCGATTGATTTGGAGATTTCGCCGCGATACGACCTCAAGCAGAAAGATAGTTTGCTGGAAAAGACGATGTTCTCGAATTTGAGGATTGAGTCGATGGACACGACGCGCAAGCCTGAGGTTTTGATGGCGAAGGAAGAGAACCCGCGGGTTATTCAGTTGTCCAAGCGCAGCAGGAGCGGGTTCGATGAGAACGGGGCGAAGCTGCCCAAGAGCAAGTGCATCGGTATTCGCGACGCGATTTTTGAAGCGATGATCGACCGGTTTTATATCGATCCGACGATGGTGGCGTATGGGGAAGAGAATCGCGACTGGGGCGGTGCGTTTGCGGTATATCGCGGATTGACCGAATCGTTGCCTTATCATCGGTTGTTTAATTCGCCGATTTCCGAGGCGGCGATTGTGGGTTCGGCGTGCGGTTATGCGATGGAAGGTGGGCGCGTGGTTTGCGAACTGATGTACTGCGATTTTATGGGCAGAGCGGGGGATGAGATCTTCAACCAGATATGCAAGTGGCAGTCGATGTCGGGCGGATTGTTGAAGATGCCGCTGGTCCTTCGGGTGTCGGTGGGTTCGAAGTATGGTGCGCAGCATAGCCAGGACTGGACGGCATTGGCGGCGCATATTCCGGGCCTTAAAGTTCTGTTCCCGGCGACACCTTATGACGCGAAGGGACTTTTGAACGCGGCATTGGTTGGGACGGATCCGGTAATTTTCTTTGAGAGTCAGCGGATTTACGATCAGCCTGAAGAGTTTGTCAAGGGCGGAGTTCCGACGGGATTTTATGAAGTTCCGATGGGCGAGCCTGATGTCAAGAAGGAAGGCAAGGATTTGACGATATTGACGATAGGTGCGACGTTGTATCGGGCGTTGGAGGCGGCGAAGACACTGGAAGAGAAATACGGTGTGAGCTGCGAAGTGATCGACGCTCGTTCGATAGTGCCGTTTAATTATGAGAAGGTGATTGTCTCGGTGAAAAAGACCCGCAAGATTTTGCTGGCCAGCGACGCGTGCGAACGGGGCAGTGTGCTTCAGACGATGGCGGCGAAGATTTCGCAGTTGGCGTTTGACGAGTTGGACGCGCCGCCTGTGGTGGTGGGGGCGCGTAATTGGATCACGCCGCAGGATGAAGTGGAAGACGCGTTTTTCCCGTATCCGGTTGATGTGATCGACGCGGTACATGAGCATATTTTGCCGCTTAAGGGTTATACCGTGAGCAGAGATTGCTCGAACGCGGATTTTGTACGGCGATATAAACAGGGTGTTTAGGACGGGCGTGAATTCGCGAACCCAACGTTCATTTCAGACTTGAGCGGAACGTTGGATTTTAAGAAAACGCATCCGATGAGAAGGGCAGGTTTGTTCCCCTGCCGGCCTAATGGCTGGATTATTATAGAAAGCGCGGGCGAGTTGGAGAAATCCAATTCGCCCTTGTGCTTTGTGTGCCAGGTGTGTTGGAGGTGCGAGTCCTCTTCGGGCCGTGGGCCACTCCTACCCGATTTCTTTTATTACTGCGTCAAATCCGTTGCTATTGTGACGTCGTGGATCAGCAGACAACTGCCGGCGTCGGCGATCAGCAGGGCGGCTTGGGGTGGGTGGTTCGCCAGTGTCAGCGTCCATTCGATGGTGTGCAGGCCCAGGGAAATGTCCACGTCGGCGAAGGTTTCTTCAAAAGCCCGGTGTGTCATGGGGAAGAAAATCGCATCTTTGTAATCGATGATTTTCTTGCCGTCAATGCTCAGTGTGCCTGAACCGTTGCTGGCGAGAATGAAACGCACTCGCTGCTTTCGCGGGAAGTGAAATTTCGACTTTGCGGTGATCGTTTTGCCCGGAACGACGGTCAACGTTTTTGAATCGGTCGGCAGGAGCATTCGTTCGGGCAGCCAAAGACTTTGCCGGTGATTGTCGATTTGCATGTCCCACTGCCAGGCGCTGATTAGCGGCAGACGATGGTCCTGGCGCAGGCCGTTTTTGGCGAGCCTGAGTGTGATGTATTCATAATACATCCGAAGCCGATCGGGCACGGAGAAGACCATTTCGATTTGTCGAGTTTCGCCGGTTTTTAAATTCAACGTCGCGGGTGTTTGAGTCGTCAGCGTCCACTGCGCGGGAAGCAGCATTTCCAGATTCGCATCGATCGTATCGTTGGATTCGTTTTTGAATTCCAGCGTGATCGGGATCGTGCCGCCGGGGATGAAGGTGAAGCCTTGGGGGTAAATCGCGGTGATTTTCAGAGGTTTCACGGCCAGCAAGATGCTATTGAAGGAGGCGTCGATTTCGAAGACACCGAGCTTGATGTCGGTGTTTGTTGTTTGGGTGGGGCCGTCGGTGAATTGAACCTTTTCGGAACGGGCTTTGATCATTTGTTCCGCGAGACGGATGGTTTGTTCTGCAAATTCGTCGATTGTCGCAGGGGAATTCATATTTTTCATGTTCGGGGAAAGGACCAGTTCGTTGCTGATCGGCGGTTTCCATTCTTCACCGATGCCGTCCGGATCGACAATGCCCAGTAGGGCACCGAGTGTTGCGCCGGTGCAATCGGTGTCCTGGCCACAGTTGACGGCGATGCAAATTGCCTCGCCGAAGTCTTTTCCTGCAATCCAGCCTAGTATTGCAAAGGCGAGGTTTTGTGCGGCGTCGGTGAAATTCGGATGGCCGAACTCGGCAAGGATTTTTTCGCGTGTTTTTCGCCAATCGCCGGTTTCCTGATACCACCGGATGGTCGAGCGGACGGCGCGGGCGATTTTGGATTCTTTCGGGATTGCCGAGAGTCCGATTTCGAGGAGTTTTTCGCGATTTTGGATTACAAAGGCGGCTGATTCCATTGCAGCCATGAAGAGTTCACCCCAGATGCCTTCGCCGTCGTGGTCGAGGATGGCGTCTTCGTAGGCCAGTTTGCATGCCAGTTTCGGGTCGCCGGGCGCGAGGACGGCCCAGATTTCGCTACGGATGGGGCTTCCCATGCAATCGCCGCAGAAGTTTGAATGATGGCCGCTGGCGGGGGGGAAGATTTTCCGGGCAAAATTTGCGGAGGCAGAGCCGTATTCGTCCCAGGGGAAATCGCTATGTTCATACCAGCCTTGGGCGAGGTCGATGCGGTTCAGAAACGGTCCGTGACGGTCGATCAGTTGTGCCCAGAGGACTTGCAGATCGAGGTCGTCGTTGGGGATGGCGCCTTTGGGGACCGGATCGTAAAATTTGAGGTCCAGCACATTGGAATTGCCTTCGTGGGGCATGCCGAGGGTTCCGCCGATGGCTTTGCCAAGCCAGCAGCCTGAAACACGTTTGCGAAAATCGTCACGGGAAATCGTAATCATTTTGGGGTATCCTTTGTTTTATTTTACCGACATTTTTGAGACGATATTATACAAATGCCAGACCAAAGGCAAAATCGAAGTTATGTATAAATCCCTTTTTTCTTGTATGAAACCCGCAGGAGTCTGGGAAGGCGGATTACGAAATCCGGGGGCGTTGAAATTTGTTGCGAACGTCCTTGACCGAATTGGACGGATTCTGTACTATTATGCCATGATGAGTAATACAATAATAAGCGAACAGTTGATTGCGTTAAAACGCGGCGTAGAGGCGATTTACAGCGAACAGGAACTTGCGCAGAAGTTGACCCGCTCGGCGACTTTGGGCAAACAGCTCCGTATCAAGCTTGGTATGGACCCGACCTCGCCGGATATTCATCTCGGGCATTCGGTTATCCTTCGCAAGCTTCGTCAGTTCCAGGAGATGGGACACAAAGCCGTTCTGATTATCGGTGATTTCACGGCGATGATCGGCGACCCCTCCGGGCGCAGCAAGACCAGGCCGGTGCTTTCGCCCACACAGATCAAACAAAATGGTGAAACCTATTTTCAACAGGCGGGAAAGATTTTGCTCACCGACGACGAGCATCTGGAAATCCGCTATAACAGTTCCTGGCTGGCGGAGATGAAATTTGCCGATGTCCTCAAGCTGGCAGCCAAAATGACCGTCGGTCAGATGCTCAAGCGCGAGGATTTCCGAAATCGTTTCGAGAAAGAAACGCCCATCGGGGTGCACGAATTTTGCTATCCGCTGATGCAGGGGTATGACTCGGTTGTCATCGAGGCGGACGTCGAACTCGGTGGTACGGATCAGACGTTCAATAATCTCGTCGGCCGCGATTTGCAGATCGACGCGGGCTTTTCACCGCAGGTGGTGATGGTCATGCCGATTTTGCCGGGCATCGACGGGGTCAATAAAATGAGCAAGTCGCTCGGCAATTACATCGGACTCAACGATCCGCCCAAGCTGATGTTCGAAAAAATCATGAGCATTCCCGATCAATTGATGAAGCCTTATTTTACGTTGCTCACGAGCATCGACACGCAGACCATCGATACGCTGGTGGATGCGAATAAGACGCATCCCAAGCAGGCCAAAGGCGTTCTCGGCAAAGAAATCGTTCGCATGTATTACGACGAGGCCCAGGCTCAATGGGCTGCGGAAGAATTCGAACGCGTTCATGCCCAGCATCAACTTCCGGAGGACTTGCCCGAAGTCAAAGTCGCCAATGCCGAACCTCAGATGGTCGCGAAACTGCTGGCGGAACTCAAACTCGTTCCCAGCAACAGCGAAGGTCGGCGAATGATCCAGCAGGGCGGCGTTCGCGTGGACGGCGAGCAGATCACCGATGTCAACGCGACGATTACTCCAACCAGCGGCATGGTCTTGCAGGTCGGTCGACGAAAATTCGCCCGATTGATTGTTGGATAAAATTTCGATAATACGCCTTGGATTTAAGCATGTCGTAATTTCGGGATCTGAGGAAAGTCGAAGGGGCTTTTGTTTGCTGACGTTATGTCGCTTCGACCCATTCGACAAGCTCAGGGACCACAGGCTCAGCGACCGAAATTGTTAAATCAAAAGCGTATAATGTCATGTAATCAATACAAGGCTGTTGCTGTCTATGAGGGGTTAAACCATGTTCAATAAACTACCCGCACTATCCGATCCGGTACGATACGCAGGTCTGTATATTTTCGATTTCGGTACTCGTGTTGCCGTCGGTTATACCGCTCAGGAAATCCGATATCTTCTGGATGATCCAAAATACGCCGGCGGATCGGTCTATAAAATCTATCGGGCGCACTCCGACGGCACGCTGGAAATTCGGCGTATCGAACCTGCGGGGTTGAGCAGTTTGACGGGGATGGTTTTTCACTTTGCCGATCGGGCCGACGCAATCGCCGGGGCTGAACATCTTAAAAAATTATCGTTGGAAATTTCGCCGCCGGAAAGGTTCGAACTTTTCGTTATGGAACTCACCGGCGAAGATTGGCCTTTCGTGATGGTGATGCGATACAATCAGGAATGTGAAGATGAATTGGCGGCGTGGATGATCAAAATCGATTATACCCTTGGAAGCCGGGTCGAAGGCGGGCGCTTGCCTGTCGCGCAGGTATTAAAAAAAGGCACCGAAGTGCTGCGGGAGCACATCGGTGCCGAGGATACTTTTCGTCGTTCGCGATCCAGAACCGAGGTTCTGGAAAGCGTCGATCTTTCCGTTCAACGATAAATCGTTATGCCTGAGGTTCTGCTTGCGTCTCAGCCGAATCAAGAACGTTTTGAAGCTGATGAACGTCGAGAACCTTGTCGATATCGAGCAGAATTTTGACGTTTTCTTTCGACTTGGCCAGACCCAGAATGATCTCGCTGTTGACTTCCGAACTCATCGGGGGCGGCGGTTCGATTTCTTCACCGGAAATGTCCGCGACTTCCTGAACCGAATCGACGATCGTACCGACCATCCCGCCGACATCGATGACGATAATACATGTCTGGTCCGTATATTCGACTTGCGGCAAGGAAAATTTTGTCCGCAGGTCGATGACCGGAATCACCTTGCCGCGAAGATTGATAACGCCCTTGACATAGCTGGGCATTTGCGGAACTTTGGTGATGTCCATCAGTCCGATAATTTCACGGACTTTCAAAATCTGAACGCCGTATTCTTCGTCGCCCAGTTTGAAAGTCAGATACTTGCCGCCAAGACTTCCATCAGGTGCATGTTCGTTTCCCTGATGAATCGACGCGTTCATTTTTGTATGCTGTTCTGCGATTCCGGTGGCCATTTCATATACCTCCATAAAAAATCTTTTTTTCCGACAACCCCCATATCATTGTTATTTCTTCTTTCGGTAAAAAAACAGACAGGCTTTGAAACAAAAACGTTTTTATTAATCAGGCTGTGGTTGCCGACATCAAGTAGGGCATTTCCATTCTGAAACGTCGATTCCCCCACTTTTTCTTTCAGACAAAGCCCGCTTACGTCCGATAGTAAAAACAGGTGCGCTATTCGAATAGAATGGGCGCCGCATACTATTTTTACTCAGGTATAAACAACACATGATTCTTTTGTGATATCTCCACCCTCGGACGTGTCAAATGAATCATGCAAAATTACAATAATATTATTATTAATTGGTGAAAACAGGTTATATTTAAATGGCACGAACGAAACGAAATGATGTTCCGGCAGAAAAAAGTTATACCAAGAAACAGGTTTTCCTGAAACTGGCCAAAATAGCTCTTCTGGTTGTCGTCTGCGCATTTTTATGGATGAGCTGTTTTACCTTCGATTACGGCGACTGGCCTAACCCAAACAGCTATCCTCATAACGATCCGCTGGTCAACTGGTGCGGTCCGGCGGGAGCGTGGTTGTCCTATCAATTTTTTCATTTTTTGGGCCAAGGCTCCTGGGTCATCCTGTTTTTCTCGACCGTAGTCTCACTGATGTATGTTTCGGGACAATTAAATCATGGGACCTGGCTTCGCATTTCCGGCATGGTCATTTTGGTTTGTGTCAGTTCCTCGATTCTTTCTTTGGTCCATGCGCCCGGCAAAGCCGGTTTGCCCGAAGGCAGCGGTGGGGTGGTGGGGCTGTCTGCTGTTGAATTTCTTAAGCAATACTTTTCGGGTTTTGGTTCCTCGCTTATCCTTTTATTGGGGTTGGCGATTGGTCTGATTCTGGCAGCCGATGAACTGGTTGTCTACCTGCCTGCCTTTTTCCGCCGAGCCTGGGCGGGGTTGCGCGTGCTGGTGGTTACTTTTGCCCAGCCCAGATTGCCTGTCAAGCCGTCCGCGGGACCTAAAAAGGTCAAGGCGTTGGCTGTTCCGAAAAACACAGCTATGGAGGAGGATGAAACGGCCGACGCGGCGCAGGATGTTGAAATATCCGAAGCGGAGGACGAAGTTTCGGCAGAGGCCGACGTGTCGTTTCCGCTTGAGAAGGTCGAGCCGAAAATTTTTGTGGCCCGCGCGCTGACTCAGACACCGCCGCGAAAAGATAAGCCCAGTGTGCCCAAGGAATTAGGCGATTGGGGACTGCCGCCCATCGATCTGTTGAGCAATGAGCGCAACGAATTTCCGCCCGACCACGAAGAGCAGATTCGCGAAAAAGCCCGCATCCTTGAGCGAACCCTCAAAGAGTTCAGAATCGAAGCGGTTGTGGTGGAAATCGATACCGGGCCTGTCGTTACGATGTTTGAGCTTCAAATCGGCCCGGGCATCAAGGTTCAGAGTATCATCGATCGTTCAAAAGACATGGCGAGAACCCTCAAAGCGCCGGCGGTTCGCGTTGTCGCCCCGATTCCGGGCAAAAATACGATCGGGATCGAGGTTCCGAATACCGAAAAGCAGCCTGTTCGTCTCCGTGAACTGATGGATCTTGCGGGCAACGTTCCCGATCGGATGGAAATACCGGTTTTTCTGGGGAAAGACGCGAGCGGAAATCCGTTGGTCTGTGATTTGACCCGAATGCCGCACTCGCTGATCGCGGGGACGACCGGCAGCGGTAAGAGCGTTTGCATTAATAGTATTATATTATCAATTCTTTTGACGCAGCGGCCCGACAATGTCAAAATGATCATGGTTGACCCGAAGATGGTCGAAATGAGCATTTTCAAGGAAGTTCCGCACCTGATGTGTCCGGTGATCACCGATGTGGACAAAGCCCAGGCGATTTTGGAGTGGCTGGTGCAGAAAATGGAAGAGCGTTATGCCATTTTGTCGGAGGCCCAGGTTCGTAACATCCAGGATTACAATAAATTAGGCCGCGAGGTTCTGCTTGATCGCATGAGTCCCACCGATGAGGAGGAAGCCAATCGTATTTGCACGCGGCTTCCTTACATTGTTTTGATTATCGACGAATTGGCGGATTTGATGATGGTCAGCCCGAAGGAAGTCGAATTGTGTCTGGCGCGTCTGGCGCAAAAGAGCCGGGCGGTCGGTATTCATATGATTCTGGCGACGCAGCGTCCGGAAGCCAAGGTTGTGACCGGGTTGATCAAATCCAACCTGCCTTCGCGAATCGCATTTCGCGTTAACAGCCGGCTCGATTCTCGAATCGTTCTGGACCAGAACGGGGCGGAAGACCTGCTTGGCCAGGGCGATATGCTCTTTTTGCCGCCGGGAAAGGGTAAGCCGGACCGCGCGCAGGGGACGCTGGTTGACGACGGCGAACTTCGACGGGTGTTGAAATTTCTGGCGGAAAAGGCGCAACCGCAGTTCAATGAAGAACTTATGCAAATCGGCAAAGTCGATCTGGCGGCGGGTGAACGTGATGAAATGTTCGATGACGCAGTCAGGATTGTCCTCGCGTCCCGTCGTGGAAGCGTTTCGTTGCTCCAGAGAAAACTGGCGATTGGTTATTCCCGCGCATCGCGTCTTATCGAGCAGATGGGGGTGGCGGGCATCGTCGGCGATTACAAAGGTTCGCAGGCACGAGAGGTGATGATGACGCTGGAAGAATACGAAGATCTCAGAAGCTCGATGAACCAGGAAGTTTCGGACGGGATGACGGATTAGAGAAAAAGTCGAAAGAAGTCTGGAAGAGTCGCGGAAGCCGGAAGCTTCGATTCGATAATTTTTTTAAAAACTTCGATTCTCTGCTTGCCTATTGGGCTATTGTTAATTATGATATTTGTTTTCTATGGATTGAAAGTCTTGTAATAGATATAGACAGGAGATTTGCTCGTGTACGCAATAATTGAAGATGGCGGAAGACAATATAAAGTGGAAGAAGGTCAGATTCTTGATGTCGATGTTCGCCCGATAGCGGAAGGTGTCGATACGATTGAATTTGATCGGGTTCTGCTGGTTGGCCAAGGCGCGGATTCTAAGGTCGGTACGCCGGTTGTCGATGGCGCCAAGGTTTTGGCGAAGATTCAGGATCATGTCAAAGGTCCGAAACTTGATATGCTGCACTTTATTCGCCGAAAAGGTCATGTGACCCACAAAGGCCATCGGCAGAATCATATCCGAGTTCAGATCGAAAAGATTGTTGGCTAATAAAGATTGCAGATAGCAGTAATATTGAAATAGCACACCATTAACGTGGTGTGCTATTTTTTGTGCCTGCGTACCGCGTTTCGCAATTAATACGCTTTTGATTTAATAGTGTCGTAGTTTCGGACCCTGAGCCTGTCGAAGGGTCTTTTGCTTGCTTACGCCATGTCGCTTCGACAGGCTCAGCGACCGAAATTTTGACGTTTTTATGTTACGACAATATTAAATCAAAAGCGTATAAGGGGCGAAAATTTTGGTCCTTGAGGAAATATCGCCATGTGCAATTTATTTGCGGAAGACCCTTCGGAGGCTCAGGGTCCGGTTTTTCTACTTTTTTAACCCTTTAATTCCGAAGTGGTACGGAGTGTATGTCATGGGCTTGGGAGCGAGAAGTCGGGTCCGATAATGTATAATTATTCAATATTGATGGGGGTGTTATGGTGGGTTGTATTCTTTGCTTAAACCTGTTAGAATAGGGGCGGAAATAAGATCGCAGCTGCAGCGGTCTTCAGGGTAAAAAGGAAAGAGCAAGATGCACGAGTATCGGGGAAAAACCGAAGAAGGCCGCGTTGGTGTTCAATTCAGGAAAAGCCGCGTTGGGCAGAGCCATTTTTCATCCAGGGCAGGAAGGCTGATGAGGGATGAAAGTCCATCGATTCTTCCTCGCGGCGTGGGTCGTCATCGAGGGTTATCGTCGGAGGATCCTGTGCAGCGGGAGTTTGCCGCAGCGGTTTCACAGGCGATGGAGGGATCGTTGATTCGCTATTCGAAGAGGCTTGAATTGATGGCGTTGGCGGAGCGTCTGGGGATCGGGCGGTTCGAGGCGAATCTTTTGATTGCGCAGGTTCAGCAGAGGACGGGGGGGGCGGATGAGATTCTGATTCATGAGTCATTGGATGAGTCACGTGAGAAACGATCATCGGAGACCCAGGAAACGGACGGCAAGGATACTTTATTTTTGCTGGCGGCGTTGTTTATCATTTCGGCACTTGTGGATATGGTGCTGGTGAAGATATTTTTTTCGGGTTAGAATGGAGGTAAAGGAGTTAACCTCCTTTGGAGCGGACGGCTTCGACGAGGGCTTGGGGGATACGTTCGAGGGGTGTGATTTTTTGAACGGCGTTGCAGGCGATAGCTTCGCGGGGCATGCCGAAAACGACGCAGCTTTCTTCGTCCTGGGCGATATTAAACGCTCCTGCCTGCCGCATGGCGAGCATGGCTGATGCGCCGTCGTTTCCCATTCCTGTCAGCATGACTCCAATGGCTTTGGGTCCGACCGTTTGGGCTACAGAATTAAAGAGGACTTCCACACTTGGGCATTGATGACAGACGGGTTCTCCCTGTTGTGCGAGGGCCCGATATCCGGACATTTTTTTCAGGACGGTCATGTGTTTTCCACCGCGTGCGATGAGGGCGAGTCCTGGGCGAAGATCGATTATGGAATTACATTCCTGAACGGTCAGTTGCGAGATGGAGTTTAAGGTCGCGGCGAAGGGGCCGGTGAAGGCTTCGGGCATGTGCTGAACGATGACGATGGGGGGCATGTTGGCGGGTAGTTTTGAAAGGATGTATCGGAGCGCTTCGGTTCCGCCTGTGGAGGCTCCGATGGCGATGAGAATGTCTTTTGCCGCGTTAGCGCCGAGATTGTTTTCGACGACGGGACCTGGGACGAAGTTGACGGTTCTGTGTTTTGAGACGGCGGCGGCTTTGATTTTGAAGGCGAGTTCTTCGATGACTCGGTTTAAGGCGAGAAAGGATCCCCCGCCGGGTTTTTGCATGATTTCCACGGCTCCCCGCCGGAGAGCTTCCATAGCCATTCTGCTTCCGTCGGAGGTTAATGTCGAAAGCATGACGACGGGAACGGGATAGAATTTTTGCAGGACCGATAAAAAGGTGATGCCGTCCATTTTGGGCATTTCGACGTCGAGGGTGAGAACGTCGGGTTTAAGCTGAAGGATCAGCGGTTTGGCTTCGATGGGATCGGCGGCGCAGGCGACAACTTCGATGGCAGGGTCTTTGGGCAGTTCTTTTTGAAGGACCTGCCGGATAAGCATCGAATCGTCCACTACCATGACTCGAATTTTCTTAGCCATTTTGGTTAACCTTTTTGCCTGTAAATGGTTGGTTTGACGTACTCGAGTTTATGGCGAAGGCCGTTGAGACTTTCGGAATGGCCTACGATGAGGTAGCCGTTGGGACGAATATGCTGAGCCATTCGGTTGATGACGGATTCCTGGGTTGGTCGGTCGAAATAAATCATGACGTTCCGGCAGAAGATGTAATCGAAGCCGAACTTGAAGGGGTATTGCGGAGTCATGAGGTTAAAATAGGCGAAGGTGATGTATTTGCTGATTTCGGGCGAAATTTCGTAGAGTGACGAAGATTTGCCGATGTGGCGAAAGGCGTGTCGGCGATATTCGTCGGGGACGGATTTGATTTTTTGGGCGTCATATTGGCCTGCGCAGGCTTGGGCGAGGATTTTTTGTGAAATATCGGTGGCCAGGATTTTGGCGTTGATGGAGGGGTACTCTTTTAAGATTTTATTGATCACCATGGCCAGGGTGTAGGGTTCCTCGCCGCTGGAACAGGCGGCGGACCAGATTCGGAGGGTATATTGTTTTTCGTCCCATTTTTCGGATTTGATTCGGGAAACGAGCGACTCGGCGAGAAAATCGAAATGGTCCGATTCGCGGAAGAAGAAGGTGGTATTGGTTGAAATGGCGTCGATCAGATGAGTGATTTCCTCGTTGTTTGTTTCGGAGTCGAGATGTCGGAAATAGTCCCGAAATCCGGCGAAGGATTCGGAGCGAATTCTTTTGGCCAGGCGTGCCTGGACGAGATGTTGACGATTTGAGCCCAGGTTTATTCCGGCACGTTCATAGACCAGTTTTCTGACGCGTTCGTATTCTTCGGTTGTGATTTCAATGTCCGGTAATGTATCCGCAGGCATTGTTGACGCCTCCATTATTCGTAGCTTAAAGTTCCAGGATTCATTATCGGTCGATTTGGGGGTGGGGTTGAAGGTGAAGTGGAGAGTTAGAAGTTGGAAGATGGAAGTTGGAAGAGGAGGAGAGTTTAATGGTCTGAGACGTTTTGGGGATTTTTGGGGAAAGGACGGATTTTTTAGAGGATTGATAGGGGACGCGGTTGCGGGATTCGGTTTTCGAAGGTGTGATATTCGGTAAAGTCGAGGTCCAGCAGCATTTTTTCGGCGCGATCGAAATTTTTTCCCATTTGATCGGGTTGATGCGCATCGCTGCTGATGCTCAGGAGTCGGCCTCCCATTTGGCGATACCATTGAAGGACCTGCGGATGAGGAAAACTGCGGTCGGCTTGGGAGCGAAACCCGGAGAGATTGACTTCCAGGGCGATTTTTCGGTCGATGATGGTTTGGAGAATGGTTTGGATTTGTTTTTTGAAATCGTCGGGGCGATAGGGAGGATAATTGCGTTGGGTGGTGTAACGGTCGAAATAGTCCAGGTGGGCCAGGACGTCGATGTTGGCGTGGGCGGCCATGTCGAGGGTGAAGTCGAAGAACATTTCGATACCTTCAGCGGGTGAATAGACGTCGAAGAGATTCGAGTGTACGCCGTAGCGATGCATGAAATGGACCGAGCCGATGACGATATCGAGGGGATAATTCATGATGGGGCGAACATCGTCAGGGAACAAGTGCGGCTCGCCGAGTTCGACGCCGTGGCGAATGGTAATTTGGTCGCCGAATCGCCGGCGGGCATCGAGAGTTTGTTGCCAGGCTTTGTCGGCGACGTAGTATCCGGCGGTTGGGTCCAGCGGGTTGAAATCCGCATGATCGGTAATGGCGATGGTGTCCAGACCCAGAGCGATAGCTTGTCGGACCATGTCGTCCATGGTGCCCGGGGCGTCGTTTGATAAGGTTGTATGTAAATGAAAGTCGGTTTTTATCATTAAAGTCTCATAATAAAGATGGCAATCGTTGATAGAAGAATTACTTTGATAGCATGTTTCATATTATTGGAATTGTCAACTGTATTTGGGGGAATTTTTATGCAGAAATGGGGACAGAAGAAGAGAAAAAGTGTGAAAGTGAGAAGGTGTGAAGGTAAGAAAAGTGAGGGCGGGGTTTGCGGGGGAGTTTGCAACGAAATGGATTTTTGAAATAGTCTTTATCGGTGTACAATATCATATTACAATTAAACGATTGTCGGCTTAGGAACGATGAGTTTTTGATACGTGGGTGGATGAGCGTTTGTTTTGGATAATGAATATCAATGGTCGATGAGTTCAATGTTATGGCAAAAAGAAATCTGGTTTGGATATTGGCGGTGATATTGCTGATTATGCTGTTCTGGCAGATGCCCGATGCGGCGAATCGCAAAGACACGTTTTATCAGACGTTTATCCCGCTGGCGGATATCAGTTCGCAGGTAAAGAAGAATTATGTGGAGCCGGTTGACGACGAAAAACTGCTCGAAGGGGCGATTCAGGGAATGCTCCAGAAGCTTGACCCGTTTTCGCGATATATTCCCCCGTCGGAGCTGGCGAACTTTGATAATCAGACAACGGGAACGATTCAGGGGATCGGGATATTCCCGGAAGAACGGTCGGAGTTTTTGACGGTGTTGAGTCCGCTGGAAGATTCGCCTGCCTTCAAGGCGGGGATCTTGCCGGGCGACCAGATTTTGCGGATCGACGGTCAGACGACGAAAAATATGACGTGGGAAGACGCCGCAAAACTGTTGGCGGGCGAAGTGGGCAGCAAGTTGACGCTTGAGGTGCGGCATGAGCTTACGGGCGTGATCGAACAAATCACCGTGGTTCGCGATACGATCCATGTTTTCAGCGTGAAAGGATATGTGCGTAATCGGGATGGGGCGTGGGATTACAGGATCGATCCTGAAAATAAAATCGGATATATTCGAATAACGAGTTTTTTGACGAATACGTGGGATGAGCTGGACCAGGCGTATCATCAGTTGATCCGGCAGGGGGCCAGGGGAGTGATTCTGGATCTGCGATTCAATCCGGGCGGGCTGCTCGATACGGCGGTCAAGGTGGCGGATCGATTTTTGAATGAAGGGATTATTGTATCGACGAAGGGGAAATTTCAGGAGGAAGTCGTCTGGCGTGCGACGCCGGAAAATACGTATTCGCCGCTTCCGCTGGTGGTGTTGGTGAATAATTACACTGCCAGTGCGGCGGAGATCGTTTCCGGGGCGCTTAAGGATCATAAGCGTGCGACGGTGATCGGAGTTCGGACGTATGGCAAGGGCAGTGTGCAGAAATTGATATCGCTGGAGAACGGATATGGGGCGATCAAGCTGACGACGGCGTATTATTATTTGCCGAACGGGCAAAATATTCATCGTCGGCCTGGTGATAAGATTTGGGGAGTCGAGCCTGATATGATCGTGCCGGTGAGTGTGGAAGAACAACTCGCGATCAAGGATTCGCGAAGAAAGGCGGATGTTTTTTGGGGAAAATTGCCGGACACGATGGCGGCGGACGATAAGAAGATGGATAAGTGCAAACCTGTGCCGTTATGGATCGATACGCAATTGAAGGCGGCGATCGATGTCCTGACGGAAACGTTGACGACAAAGTCGAACGAAGAGTCGCAGGCACAAATTTTGGAGACAAGAGTTTCGGGTGATGAATAAAGAACACGTGGTGATTCTGGGGATCGAAAGCAGTTGTGACGAGACGTCGGCGGCAGTGGTGATGGACGGACGGAACGTGTTGTCGTGCGCGGTGGCGTCGCAGAACGAGCTTCATGAAAAATTCAAGGGTGTCGTGCCGGAAATCGCTTCACGTGCCCATCTGGAAAAAATTAATCTGATTATCGAGTCTGCGATGGCGGAGGCGAAGATCGGATTTGATCGGATCGACGCGGTGGCGGCGGTGAATCAGCCGGGATTGGTCGGATCGCTTTTAATCGGTTTTACCGCGGGCAAGACGCTGGCGTGGGCATTGGGCAAGCCGCTTCTGGCGGTGCATCATGTTCATGCTCATGCGTATGGTGCGGTGCTTAATTATGAGATGGAAGCGAGATCGGCGTTTCCGGCGGTGGCGTTTTTAGTGTCCGGGGGGCATACCTCGTTGTTTAAATGTCATGACCCGCTGGAGATGGAATTGATCGGCTCGACGCAGGACGACGCGGCGGGCGAGGCGTTCGATAAGGTGGCGTGCATTCTGGGTCTGGGGTATCCGGGCGGGCCTTTGATTGATAAACTCGCGAAAGAGGGCGATACGAAGGCGGTGCATTTTCCCCGGACCTGGCTGAAAAAGGCTCCGCTGGATTTTTCGTTCAGCGGACTCAAGACGGCGGTGTTGTATCATGTGCGGGGGCGGGATTTATCCAGGCCGGACAGCTCGCATTTAAGTCGACAGGAAAAAGCGGACATCGCGGCGTCGTTTCAGGCGGCGGTGATCGAGGTGCTGGTGGAAAAGGCGATACTGGCGTGTCGGGAGACGGGATACAACAGGTTGCTGGTGGGCGGCGGTGTGGCGGCGAACAGTTATTTTCGCCGGCAGATCGCGGAACGAAGCGATCGTGAGGGCATTGAATTGATTATGGCGTTGCCGAAGCATTGTACGGATAACGCGGCGATGGTTGCGGGGTTGGGGTATCATCAGTACATGGCGGAGCGGTTCTCAGCCCTGGATGCTTCGGTGTATTCAACATTGTGATGAAAGTGGAAGATCGATGGCGAACGAATTGGAACAGATCAAAGCCGAGGAACTTCTTGACCTGAATGTGTTGCAGGATATGCAGGAAGGTTTCGCGGGGTTGACAGGACTGAGTATTATGGTGTGCAAAACCAGCGGGGAACCTTTGACCCGTCCGACGCTGGGGCATCGTCTTTGCCGGAAGTTTCATGAACATACGGACATGGCGAGCCGGTGTCTTGAGCACATGCTGGCGGCGGCGAAGGCGATTTCCATCAACGGTCCTGTCAAAATGGTGAATTCTTTCTCAGGGACGCCGATTTTTGTTTCTCCGATCACGGTGGAAAATAATCGTATCGCGACGATCGTGGTGTGTGCGAATCCATGTTCGTGCGCTCAAGATCGATCGGTGGAGCAGATCGCGGAGCAGACGAAACTTCCGGTGGGAGAAGTTCGGGAGTTGCTTGAAAAAACGCCGAAACTGGAAGATGATCAGCTTGAAGCGACGCTGACCCTGATTCATTCTCTGGCGACGACATTGGCGAAGTTGTCCTTGAGGGAATATCAATTGCGGCTTCGTCTTGGCGAACTGACGATTTTACATAATCTGACATCGCTGCTGGCGGGGCGATCGGATCTGGACCAGATATTGAAGATTACCGCGGAACAGGTTGTCCAGGTGGTTAAGGGCAAGGGGTGTTCGATCCGGATTTATAATCCGGACACGAAGGAACTGCAGATCAAGGCGGTGGCGAATTTGTCGCAGGCGTATTTGCGGAAAGGGCCGCTCAAACTGGCGGATTCGCCGATCGATCAGGCGGCCTTGAGCGGGACCCCGGTGCCGATCGAAAATATGCTCACGGACCCGCGGGTGATTTACAAGAAAGAGGCGGAACGTGAAGGGATTATCAGCGGGCTGGCGGTGGGAATGATTTATCGGGGTAGAGGTGTGGGCGTGATTCATCTCTATGGCAGCGGACCCCAGGCGTATGACCGATTTGAGATCGAATGCCTCAAGGCGATTGCCTCGCAGGCCGCGTCGGCGATTATCAACGCTCAGCTTTATCAGGAATCGATCGAGGCCGAACGCACGCAGCGGCAGCTTAAGATGGCGGGGGAAGTTCAACGGCGCATGTTGCCCAAACGTTCGCCGAAGATGGTGAAAGTGGATATCGGATCGGTATACGAGCCGACGTATCTGGTTGGCGGGGATTATTACGATTTTCTGGAGTTGTCCGGCGGACGGCTTGGCGTGGTGATTGCGGATGTCGCGGGCAAGGGTGTGCCGGCGTCGCTTCAGATGGTCTCGCTCAAGGCGACGCTTCGGGCGTATGCGGATCAGGCCCCCGACTTGCAGACTCTGGTGAAAATGACGGACAAGGTTTTTCGCCGGGACAGTCTGCTGGGCGATTTTGCGACCCTGCTGATTGGGATTATCGATCCGGAGAAGGGGACGTTCGATTATGTCAACGCGGGACATTACCCGGCTTTGCTGGTGAGAGATTCGAAAATCGAACAGCAAAAGGTTTCGGGGCCTGCACTGGCGATTTTTGATAAGCCGGAATTTACGCCCTATACCATCGAACTTGAGCCGTCGGACGAGATCGTGCTCTATACCGACGGTTTTCTGGATGCGATGAACTTCGACCATCACGGTTTCGGTCTGGATCGCCTGAGGGCGTCGATTATGAAATATTCGCATCTGTCGGCTCAGAAAATTGCCGAAAATGTTTTGTGGGACGTTCGACGGTTTGTCGGTCTATCGACGCAGGCGGACGATATGTCGATGGTGGTGGTGAAGTATAATCCCTGAAGATTACCTTCGACAGTCAATCTTTATTTCGAGCGTTGAGTTTGTCGAAGGATGGGGATAAAAAGTTGGAAGTTAAAAGTTAAAACTATGTTTAACTTAAATCACTTAAACTGTAGCCTTCGACCCAACCCCCAAAGCCTAAAGCCCGAAGCCCAGAGCCCGCCGTGTGGCCGAATGCAAATGTTTGGAAAAATAAAAAACATCAAAAAATCGTAAGTGATTTATCCGAACGAAGATAAGAATGAAAAATATTTTTATTTTTGCCGATTTGATCTGGGCAGGAACTTTGAAGGATGCAAACCGACGGCTATTTTCATGAATTTGCATCTAATTTCATGTTTTTTTCATGTCGGACCCCGGATATTCGAGAGATAAC
>JAAZAW010000289.1 GCA_012514125.1 Phycisphaerae bacterium
CGTTATCTCCAAAGACGATGTGATAGGCTACGAAGTCTCCGGCAGGATCGGTTACTGTCGCTTCGGTCCAGTCGATGATACCGGTCACACGGGCTTCGTGGTCGATTAACGTATGGCCGGGATGGAGGTCGCCGTGCACCAGGCAGGTGTGGCGAGGCCATTTTGACTCATTTGCCAACCAATTTTGCCATCGTTTCCAAAGTTCGGCGCTGACGCCGAAGGCTGATTTTACGTTGTTCATTCGTTGTAGCATATGGGTACGAAGTTCATCGGGTTTCACAACTGTCAGGCCGGTTGTTTCGGGTTGTGGGATGCTGATTTGGTGCAGGGCCACCAGGGCTTGGGCGAGGGTTCGGCTGTATGCGTCCGGCACGTTCTTTTCATCGATTTGCCAGACATAGGCTTTTGCTTCCATATCGGTTGTGGCGGCAGGTATGCCTTCGAGTTGTCGGTATGCGATCAATTCATCGCTGACCACTTGCCAGTGCGGGACCTGGACCGGCAGATGATCGGCTATGAGGGAAAGAATTTTCTGTTCCCGTTGTGCTTTGATCACTACATCGGTCCGTCGCGGGATGCGCATCACCCATCGCCGGTTTTGGGTATCGACAGCGAACGCCACGACATAATCCAGGCCGGAGGAAGTAGTGCGAAGCGATGCTCGTTGTATCGCCAGGTTGTACCGAGCGGCGAGTTTTACGAGGTCATCGTTGGAATACATGTCGTTGGGTCTTGATGTTAAGGAATTTGAAATACATGGTTGAAAAGTTTATCGTCGATTTGGCATGATGCAAGGAAAATTGATTGCCCGATGGGCTAGGGTATCGGTTCAAATTTTCCGGCAGTTTGTTTTTTATTGTTCTGGTCTTGGTTTTTTTTTGGGGGGGGTGTGAAAAGATTTTGTTCTCTTGTCCTTTTTGTCGATGAGATATAATGGACGGTGTAGATAGATGCGGTTTTGATCCTTTGGGCAGGATTTGTAAAGCTCGGTCCTGTTGAAGTGATGCAATCAGCTTTGAATGGAGGTAATTTATGGCGTTTCCCACACATCGACTTCGCCGGCTTCGTCGAACTGAAAAAGTTCGGGCGATGGTTCGTCAGGCTCATCTGGAATTAAATGATCTGGTTATGCCGCTGATCGTTCGTCCTGGTCAACGGGTATCTCGTCCGATTGTTTCTATGCCGGGTCAAGCTCAGATGTCGGTTGATTTTGCGGTTGAGGAATGTTTGGAACTTGAATCTTTGGGTATACCGGCGATTTTGCTTTTTGGGATTCCGGAATACAAAGACGAACGGGGTTCGAGCGCCTGGAGTGAGGATGATGTGATTCCTACCGCTATTCGGGCGATTCGTCAGAAATGTCCCGATTTGATCATTATGACCGATGTTTGTTTGTGCGAGTACACCAGTCACGGTCATTGCGGGCTTTTGCGTGAGGTTAACGGGGAGATGGTTGTCGATAATGATTCGACGCTTGAATGTTTGTCGAAGATTGCGGTGGTTCATGCTCAGGCGGGTGCGGATGTTATTGCTCCGTCGGATATGATGGATGGTCGAATTGGTGCGATTCGAAAGGCACTGGACGCATCGGGATTCGCTCAGGTCATTCTTTTAAGTTATGCCGCGAAGTATGCCTCATCGTTTTATGGTCCGTTCCGGCAGGCAGCGGAATCGGCACCGAAGTTTGGTGATCGTCGCACTTATCAGATGGATTATCATAATTCCGACGAAGCGATTCGGGAGATTCGACTTGATCTTGAGGAAGGGGCGGATATGGTGATGGTCAAGCCGGCGTTGGCGTATCTTGACGTCATTCAGCGGGTCAAGCAGACGTTTCCTGTTCCGTTGGCGTGTTATAGTGTCAGCGGGGAATATTCGATGCTCAAGGCAGCGGCGCAGCAGGGGTGGCTTGACGAGCGGACGTGTGTGGTTGAAGCTTTGACCGGGATGAAACGCGCGGGAGCGGATATTATCATTACCTATTTTGCGAAAGATGTGGCTGAGTGGGTTCGGCAGATTCCTTCGTTGTGTCCGCGGGAATAGTCGTTATTAAAATTTTGTCGGTCGCCGAGTTTGTTGAAGGGGGATATGCTTCGACAGACTCAGCGACCGAAACTAGGAATAGGATTTCATCGAAAGTGTATTATTCTTTGAGCACGGAGGCGATGGATTGACAGATGTAGGGGAGATTTTTTTCATTCATTGCCGCGATGCAGGCTCTTCCGCTGTCGACCAGGTAGAGGGCGAACTGGTTGCGCAGTTTATGAACGGTTTCTTTCGACAGGCCTGTATAGGAGAACATGCCTTTTTGTTGGGTGATAAAGTCGAAGTTTTGTTTGACACCGTTGGCAGAGAGTGTTTTGACAAATTCGGTTCGCATCTGTTGAATTCGGTTTCGCATTTGGGCGACTTCGATTTCCCATTGTGCCCGGAGTTTTTCATCGTTTAGAATCAGTGCCGCGACCTGAGCGCCGTGGGCGGGGGGATTTGAGTAATTGGTTCGGATTATTCGTTTGAGTTGGCTTAGGACGCGTTTGGATTCATCGGCGTCATCGGTCAGGATCGTGAGTGCTCCGACTCGTTCCCGGTATAGCGACATGGATTTGGAGAACGAATTAGCGATCAGGCAGGAGATGTTTGCCTGGGCGAAGGATCTCAGGGCGAAGGCGTCTTCTTCGATGCCGTCGCCGAATCCCTGATAGGCGAAATCGATGAATGGAATCAGGTCATGGGTTTTGGACAACTCGACAAGTTTGGTCCATTGTTCTGGTGTGGGGTCGACGCCGGTGGGGTTATGGCAGCAGGCGTGGAGCAGGACGATGCTTTTAGCAGGGAGATTTTTGATGGTATTGTACATGCCGTCGAAATCCAGTCCGTTGGTTTTCGGGTCATAATAGGGATAGGTTTGGACGGGGAAACCGGCGGATTGGAAAATTTGGCGATGATTTTCCCAGCTTGGATTGCTGATCCAGACCGTGGATTGGTTGAAGAAATTTTTGAGGAAGTCGGCGCCGATTTTCAGGGCGCCTGTGCCGCCCAGAGTTTGCACGGTGACTGTCTGGTTTTGTGCGATTCGCGGGGAATCGGCTCCGAGGAGCAGGATTTGAACGGCTTTGTTATAAGCAGCAACGCCGTCGATAGGGAGATAGCTTTTGGTTGTTTCCTGTTCGAACCATCGGGCTTCTGCGTGTCGGACGGAGGTCAGGACGGGGACTTTTCCGGTGCTGTTTTGGTAGACGCCGACGCCCAGGGTGACTTTTTTGGGGTTTTGGTCGGCATTGAATGCTTCTGTGAGTCCCAGGATCGGGTCCGGGGGGGCCTGCTGAATTTGAGAGAAAAGTGACGAATCACTCATATTTGCTCCTTTAGTATTGTTGTTTTTTTATTCTTTTTGTTGTGTTGTTTGTCCCGCATGGGCAGGACGTTTTTTTGCGCACAAGAATACCGTTTTTTTAGGCTTAGGGTACAAAAAACGACTAACAGCAGTTGTCAAGAAACGCGCACGGGGGGATAGTATATGTTATTTTTCGGAGTTCGTCAATATTCCTGGGAGGGGATGGAAAAATTTTTTTATTGTGTCATTGCGTGAAAAGCAGGCTCGGCTTTCGAGGGGTAAGGAATCGCGGGGAATATTTTGAAAAATTATTTTTCAGCCTCTTGACATCGTATAGAACGTGATATGATATACAGATTGTGATTCTCTGGTGAATAGCAGTGTGGGTTCGTTTTTTTTCGGACCGATATATGCTGATAGCGTAGACTTCATGATCCTACGCGAAAGGTAAACGGACATTTTAACCTTGAGGTTATGCGTTCGATGAAATAAAGCACTACAAGGCTGTTTCACATTCCCCCGCTGAACGACCGGTCGTCGTTATTTTTTACTAGAAAGGCTAGTGGCAGCACACATGAACGGAAATGGTCTGAATCCTGGTCATTCCAACGGTAAGAGTCAGACGGAAAAGGAAAAAGACAAACCTCCACAACGCTCCCGATCCGGTCGAATCCAGACGCTTGGTCCGGTGGCGAACCTTGAACAGCATGTTCGCTCGGATTGGTGGCGAGGGATTTTCAATTCTCTTTATTTGAAAACCGACGCCGATGTGGTCGAAGACAGTCATATTACCCGCCAGGAAGTCGGTCTTTTTGCCGACCTTCTGAAACTTTCGCCTGAGGATAAAATTCTGGATCTTTGCTGCGGTCAGGGTCGGCATTCGTTGGAATTGGCGCGTCGGGGTCAGAAGAATGTGGAAGGGTTGGATCGATCGCATTATTTGATTCAGCGAGGAAAGATGATCGCACGGAAAGAAGCGCTTGGGGTGAAATTTCGCGAAGGCGACGCTCGGAAGTTGCCTTATCCGACGGATCATTTCGATGTTGTTGTCATTCTGGGCAACAGTTTCGGTTATTTTGATTCGGTTGAAGACGATTTGCGGGTACTCAAGGAAGTTTGCCGGGTTCTCAAACCGTGGGGTAGATTGCTCATTGACGTTACCGACGGCGATTACATCCGGCGGAAGTTTGAGCCTCGTTCGTGGGAGTGGATCGACAAGAAGCATTTTGTTTGCCGCGAGCGTTCGCTTTCTGCGGATGGGCAGCGGCTTATTTCGCGGGAAGTGATCAGCAACGTTGAAAAAGGGTTGCTTGCGGATCAGTTTTACGCGGAACGGCTTTATACGCCGGAATCGATCAGTGATTTGCTCAGGAACGCCGGTTTTAACGATACTGTTGTTCACAATTCCCTGAGTCCCGAATCTCAACGAAACCAGGACCTTGGTATGATGGAACGGCGGATCGTCGTGACTTCGGTGGTGCGTAAGGAATGGAGTTGTGTCAAGAAAAAGCTGAAATTGGCTCATCGTCGCGTGGTGGTGATTCAGGGCGATCCGACCAAGCCCGATCCGACCAAGCCGATGTCGGTTTTTGACGACGACGATTTTTATACGATAGATCAGTTGAAAAGCGCCTTGCGTGAATTGCCCGATTATCAGTTCACTTATCTTGATAATCACGACACGCTGTTTGCGGACCTGATGAAACACAAAGGCAAGTTCGATTATGCGTTGAATCTTTGTGACGAAGGGTTCAATAATAATCCTCGGCTTGAGCTTCATGTGCCGGCGATTCTGGAGTGTCTGGGCATTCCTTACACCGGGGCGGCTCCGCAGTGTCTGGCCCATTGCTACGACAAGTCGCTGGTTCGGGGTATTGCCCTGGAGATGGGCATTCCCGTGCCGCAGGCGTTTTTTATCAATCCCGGTGACACCAAGTTTGAAATGCCCTTTGGTTTTCCGGTTATCGTCAAGCCGAACTTTGGTGATTCGAGCTTTGGGATTACGCAGCGGTGTGTTGCCTATAGTCTTGAAGAGCTGCTTAACGCGATCGGGGAAATTCGCGGCAAGTTTGGTTACGACAAGCCTATTTTGTGCGAAGAATTTCTTACCGGCAAGGACTTGAGTCTGGGCATTATCGGTAATCCGCCTTCTTCATATACTATTTTGCCGATTACGGAAGAAGATTATTCCGCCGTGCCGGTAGAGTTGCCGCGGCTTTGCGGATACGAAGCCAAATGGGATCCGCAATCGCCTTACTGGAATATCCGATCCATGCCAGCGGAGCTGACCGAATCGCAGGAAAAGACGATGATCGCATGCAGCGTTCGGCTTTTCGATCGATTGGAATGTCGCGATTATGCCCGGATAGACTGGCGGCTTAGTGCCGGAGGGGAACCTAAGATGCTCGAAGTGAACCCCAATCCCGGTTGGTGCTGGGACGGTCATTTGTGCAAGATGGCGAAGTATACCGGTATGACTTATGCTGATATGCTTGAAGCTATTTTGAAGGCGGCGGAACATCGCCTTGGTTTGCGGTCGGTTTGTCAGAAGAAAGAAGACGATTCCCCTGTGATCAAAACTCTGATGGTTTCGATGGAAAAATCGGCGATCTGAGGTTGAATAGATTTTGCATTATGATAAAAATAGGTTTGTCTGTGATTTGTTATTACAGCAAACGTGTTTTTATTTGAAATGGCGTTAAGGTGAATTTCCTCTTGTCTTATGTCTGTGGACCTTTATAATTTGTACGACTTTATCAGGAACCTAGAGATATTATGCCGACAGCACGAAGTATCAATAAAGTGGTCATGGACGCTCGCAGGCGGAACATGGGAAAAAAGCGGATTTCGCCGAGCGAGGTGGAGCGTCCGAGGCTGACGGTTCGCGCCGACGGTTCAGAATCCTGGTCGGGGGCGAGGCAGACGGCTGAGTCCGATCGCGTTCCATCACAAATCTGGATTTATCTCGACGATTTTACTCCCGGGGTTGTGGGTAGGACGGAAATTGCTTCCATCGGTTGGGATTTTTCTCATTGGCTTGAAAAAGCCCAGGCTCGGTGGGGGGGGCATCCGATTGATCTTTTTTTGGTCTCCTTTGGGACGGGTTTTATGCGTTCGGAGTTGCTTGAGTATCTTCAGACCCTTGCCGTCAGACGTTTGCGGTGGAGTTGCAGGCTGTTGACCGACGGGTTGAGTCTGACGAGTACTGCTGCGATTGACGCTTTGTTGTGTTCTTCTCTTGACGAGGTGGTGGTTTATGTGGCGGGAGTGGGTGAGGCAATTAACGTCCGGGCGCTTCAGGTCACGAAGGATTTAGTTGACTTACGTACCCGCAGAGGGCAAAATCGTCCTGATATAATCTGTCGGGTCTGTCCGAATCCCGCTGGCGGGCAGAAAAAGATGATCACCGAAATATCCCAGTGGGTCAGACAGGCCGGTATTGATCGGCTTGAAGTTAGCGACAAGGTAACTGAGGAAAAAAGGCTATGGGGATCGTAGTACAGAAATTTGGTGGGACGAGTGTTCAAGACGCTGAACGCATTAATCGTGCCGCCCGGCGTGCCATCAAGGCACAACTTTCGGGCAATAAAGTTGTCGTGGTTGTTTCGGCCATGGGTCATACGACCGATGAGTTGGTCAATTTGGCCAAGCAGATCACCGATACGCCGTCGAAGCGCGAAATGGACATGCTTTTGAGTACGGGCGAACAGATTTCCATTGCGTTGATGGCGATGGCGATTCAAACGATGGGTCACGACGCGATCAGCATGACGGGGATTCAGGTTGGTATGTTTACCGACTCGGCCCACACCAAGGCGCGGATTCAGAAGATCAACGCCGATCACATGCTTGACCATCTTAATCGGGGGCAGATCGTCATTGTGGCAGGATTTCAGGGTGTGGACCCTGAAGGTGACATCACCACCCTGGGACGGGGCGGTTCGGATACGACGGCGGTTGCTCTGGCGGCGGTTCTCAAGGCGGATGTTTGTGAAATTTATACTGATGTTAACGGTATTTATACGGCCGACCCGCGGCTGGTGCCGAAAGCGAAAAAACTCGAAACGGTATCTTATGATGAGATTCTGGAACTTGCCAGTCTCGGCGCCGGTGTCATGCACAGTCGAAGTATCGAATTTGGGAAGAAATATGGTGTGCCGATTCATGTTCGTTCGAGTTTGACCGACGAGCCTGGGAGTATTATTTGCGAGGAGACAAAAGTAATGGAAG
>JAAZAW010000290.1 GCA_012514125.1 Phycisphaerae bacterium
AAAGTCAGCGATACCGACAAGCCGCCATTTATTGTACGAAAAACTGCAAATACCTTGGAAGGTCAAAAAGTTTCTATCGATCCTTTAGGGAGAATTCATCCGGCGAATGATTAAACGCACGATTGAAATCTCGTCGGGACCTGCGAAATTATCGCTCAAGCTCGATCAGATGATTCTGGATCGTGAGGGGTTCGAGTGTGTAACGATCCCCTGCGAAGATATCGGTGTCTTGATTATCGATCACCCGGCTGTTTCTTATACCCACGGATTGATCAATAAACTTCTGGAATGCGAAACGGCGATTATCGTCTGTGATTCAAAACATTTACCTGCTGGGCTTCTTTTGCCGATGTCGGCCAATACGCTTCAAGGGGAGCGATTGCGCCAGCAGGCTTCGGTTAAGGTTCCGGTACGAAAACAGCTTTGGAAGCAGATCATTCAAGCCAAGATCCGTCATCAGGCGCAAGTTTTTGGAGAAGACCATCCTGATTTTGCAAAAATCAGAAATCTAGCCTATCGGGTTCGTTCGGGCGATCCTGGCAACGTCGAGGCTCTGGCCTCACGGATATATTGGCAGGCATTATTTGCAGGTGAAAAGTTCAAACGCCTGACCGATGGTGGGGGAGCCAACGATCTTCTGAACTATGGTTATACGATTTTACGTTCCGCTGTCGCCAGGGCGATCTGTGCTTCCGGTCTGCATCCATCGTTGAGTTTGCATCATAAGAACAAATATAATTCCTACGCGTTGGCCGATGACCTGATGGAACCCTTTCGCCCGATGGTGGATGTTCGCGTCAAACAACTCTGGGCTTCAGGAAGACAAACAATTGATCGGGAAACCAAGACGGTCTTACTGGGAATGCTGACTGATACAGTCAAAGCAGGCGGAACTACGGGGCCGTTTATGGTGAATCTGCCTCGAATGACGGCATCGCTGTGTCAATGTTTTGCCGGAGAAAAAAAGGAAATGGAGATACCCGTTCCATGGAACTTTCAGGATACCGAAGCATGTGGGTCGTAGCGATGTTCGACTTACCGACCGACACCAAAAAAGCTCGTAAAGACTACGCGACTTTCAGAAAAAAACTACTCAAAGACGGGTTCACTATGATACAATATTCCGTGTATCTTCGGCACTGTGCCAGTGAGGAAAATGCCGAGGTCCATCTCAAACGCGTCGGAGATTTTTTGCCTGACGACGGTGAGGTTCGTTTGATATGTATTACCGACAAGCAATACGAAAAAATGAAAATTTTCTGGGGAAAAATGCGAAGACCTTCCCTGCCGGCTCCGCAGCAACTCGAACTTTTTTAAGTTCAAGTTGCTGCCAAGCCACTTTTGTTACAAGACTTACAGAGCAGGTATTGTAACCAACCTTGATCTGCAGTCAATTCACAACAACAGTTCATCGAGTTGGGAACGCCGGTGAATTGTGACCAACCTTGATCTGCAGTCAATTCACAACTGAAAGGGTCGAAGGTCCAAAGCCATGTGAATTGTAA
>JAAZAW010000035.1 GCA_012514125.1 Phycisphaerae bacterium
CCCCACACATGTATACAGGAACCTTCGACGTTGACGGGCGTCCACGGTGGGGGCACCGTATGATCGACGGCAATCTGGTTATTGACCCAGGCGTCGTCCTGTCCTATCGGCGGCCAGGGGTCCTCACAGAAACCTTCTACTGCGCGTATTGTCAGAGGACCCGCTAACCAGCATACCACCAGCATAATTTTCACAAAAATTCGACCTTTACACTGCATCGTCTATCCTTTCTGCTTGATTAATATCTGATTATTGGGTCCTGCGTTTCCAATAGGTTTCCATGGTTTCGGCAAAGAGAGCGCCGACTTCACTGTCGGATAGAGGTCGGTTGTAAAGGATTAATTCATCCACTGCCGTTTGACCGGGGCCTCCCCACGCGGCGCCAAGAAATAAATCGACCGCATCCGCAAAATCAAAGGAGGCCGGGTTCCTGAAATCCGATCGTGCGCCATCGACGTATAACGCCATGTAAGAATCCGTTTGATCATCCGCCTGGCCTTTGTCCCAGGTCATGACAATATGATGCCAGCTTCGCCGCTTCCAGTTGCCCATCGCGGATGAAGGATGGTTAAGGCCGGAAGGATTCCCTTTGATATCTCGGCAGCAGTACCAGTACACCCCCAGCCCATGCGGTTGGGCGTACTTGTAAAGAGAAAAGGGAGTAAAGGTTGTTTTCTTTTCTTCCATCTTCTTTGCGTTTTGTTGTGGTTTTTGAAAATCGCCGGAAAGGAACATGTGGTGATATTTGTCTTTCACGGACCAATCCAGCGGACAGACCCACAGCGACACCGATCCTGTCGTTTTGGGAAATCCATTGGCCAGGTGCAGACAGATGCCCTGGATGGGATTCTGGTTACGCACGACGAGGGCTTTTCCCGATATTCCGGCGATATAGATCGGCTTTTTGCCGATCACTTCCACGGAAATCTTTTTTTCCGGGATTCCGCTGATCGACAAGGTTCCATCGAACTCCATTTTGATTAAAACGGAAGAATCGAGATTTTCTTTGAAACCATTTGCCTCTTTACAAGCGGGACTTGTTGTCGCAGCTGTACATGCGGATGTAACCTGATTCGGCGTCGGCTTTGTCGATACGGTCGCACAGAACGATTCCGTTACAAAGACAACGAACAGCATGAATAGACATCCGCGTATTTTCATCGTCGATATTCGGGGGACCCGCCTCACGCAGACAGAACTCCAACGGGTACGGATTGCCTTCAATGAACATTCCGGGTTTCTAATCATAAGACAAATTTCCTCCCTTATCTCGGCCTTGAACCCAGCAAATAGTAGTTCTTTTCTTTAAATGAGTTGGGTTTGAAATGTTCGACATGGCCGTCAAAAATCAGCGCATTGAATCCGCCCAGATGATATCTTCCCAGTTTCATCGCTTGCACCGTTTCCAGCGTTTCAAAGTTACCATACCAGCTATTCATCACATCCCCATTCAAGGGATATAGGTCCATCGAACCATCGACCACCACAGACAAATCCGACGGTCCCTCGACCTGGGAAGCTTTGATCCACCTGCCAGGAGGGTTACCGTAAGTGTGAAGTGATGTAGGCAAAAGTCCCCAAACCTGGCTGTTACAGAGGTAGTCATCAAGTCTGGGAGTAGAAGGGCAGTAATTCGACATGCGGATTTTATCATTACCGGGGATCGTCGTAGAGCCGAAATAAGGATCGAAAATGATTGTCGACAGCAATCGAAGCCTCCAGGAAACTCCTCCGGCATAGGTCGTCGGCGGACCGTATTCGTTGAAATCATTCATATAATAGTTCCATCCCAAACCCAATTGCTTCATGTTGTTCATACAGCTCATGCTCTTGGCCATTTCTCGAGCCTGGCTCAGACTCGGCAAGAGCAGGGCAATCAACACCGCAATAATGGCCACCACCACGAGCAATTCGATGAGGGTGAAGCAGGCTTTGGGCTTTAGACTCCGGGCTTGGGATTTTGCTATCGCGTTCATGTTTCGTCCTTTCTTCTACTTTTGCACTTTGTACGATCTTAATTCCCCGGCAGGCGGTGAAACCTGCCGGGGTTCTATCGCAATAAATGACCGTCCTACTCGTCCAATTTCACCAACATCAGTCCCATCAGCACCAACCCTGAAATCATCGGCAGCCCCAGTCCGCTACAGAGCGTACCTGAGGCGGAATCTTCATCGGTTTCTTCATCCACCGCCTCGCCGAAGACCTTCGCATAGTCGGCTTCGAAACTCGAAGTGCCTGAACCATAATTCGCCGCCAGAATGCCCAGGTCGCCGACATCGACTTTGCCGTCGTTGTTGAAGTCCGCAAAGCCCCACCACAAGGAAGGATCAACGCCTTCGGCCTGAAGATTTCGGCCATAGTTAGCCGCCAGAATCCCCAAATCACCGACATCTACCTTGTTATCATGATTCGCATCTCCGGGCAGTGGCGTACTACCGGTCAATTGAATATTCACGTTGGTCAGATTGCTTCCCAGCGTCCAGGTGGGGGTAAACGGACTGTTGACGGTGAAGAGCCCCGTGACGTTCCGGATGCCCAGGGTCTGGGCCAGGGAATTGGCGCTCAGGAACGGACGATCCACGGTATCGGTCACGGTCACGTTCTCGAACCAGACGTTGCCCAGGGGGGAATTGGGAATATTTTCGCCTGCGGCAACTCCTGAAAACAAGATCGGACTCTTGGTCACGGCAGAATCCGCACTCGCCGTCACCTGAACGTCCTTAAAGTGCAGGTCAATGCCCGGATCGCTGGTCTTGTTGCAAATATCTACCGTATTCGCGCTGGTTCC
>JAAZAW010000291.1 GCA_012514125.1 Phycisphaerae bacterium
AGAAATTATGAGGATATCACGCTGGAAGTTCTCGATGCCATCAATCAACGTTTGTGTGGGTTGGGTGTGCGTTATCTCTGGACGAGCATGAATAATGTCGAAGGCAGTCTGCCGGGCAATTGGCTCAAGTGGAACACCCGCTGTATTCCCGGCGGCCGTGAGACCTTCATTAAAAAAGTGGGTGAAAAGGGATTTTTGCAGGGTTTCTGGATCGGACCGTTTTACTTGTGCAGTATGCTCACCGATCTGATGGAGCATTTTGAAGGGGCCATCCTGAAAAATCCTGACGGCTCGCCCATGGTGGTCTGCTCCAGGTGGGATCATGGCGATGCGGGACGGCTTGCCAAAAAAGACCGCCCCTGCCTCTATGCCCTGGACCCATCGCATCCGAAAGTCCTGGCGTATATTCGCGAAGTGTTTGAAACCTATCGCCGGTGGGGCGTTCGTTATTACATGGTCGATTTTCTGGAAGCCGGTGCGGGCAATATCCATCGTTTTCCTTACACGGGCCATTACGATCAATCCTTGGTTGCCGGCCCGGAGGTGTATACCCGTTTTCTGCGAGCGATGAAGTCCGCCGCGGGCGAAGATGCGTATCTGCTGAGTTCTTCCGGCCCTTCGCTGCATCATGCGGGTATTCTCGATGGGGTTCGGACGGGCAACGATTTTGGTGAAGGCAGGCCGCTGAGTCCGGATGCTTTTTTCTATCCGGCCACCACCGTGATCAACAACCTGGCATTCTGGACCGGTCCTCAATACGCCCTGATCAACCAGGCCGCCTACTATCACACCCATCGAAAATTGTTTCTCAACGATTCGGGGAATGTCCTGACGGTCGACAAGCCCATTCCCCTTTCTCACGCCCGGATTGCCGCGACTCTTCACGCCTTTAGCGGCGGACCCACCATGCTCGGCGACGACATTCGAACCATCGACGATGAACGGTTGAGCCTGATCAAAAAGACGCTGCCCCGCAGTAGAGATGTCGGCCGGCCGATCGATCTTTTCGATTCGCCCAAACCGGCAGGTCCGAGAGTATTTCTTCGGCATATCGAGAAATCGTGGGGGAGTTTCGATGTCCTGGCGATTTACAATCTCGAAAAGAAACCGCTCGACATAACGGTGGACTTGATGAAAATGAAACTCGATTCCGACAGGGAGTATCTGGTTTGGGATTTCTGGAACGAAGCCTTCATCGGAAAAACAAAAGGTTCGCTGGAGGTGATCGTTTCGCCCGAATCGGTCACGGTCCTGCGGCTGACCGAAAATGTCGGCCATCCCACGTTGCTCGGAACCGATATGCACGTGATGATGGGGGAAATGGAAATCCCTGAGTACTCCTATGATGCCGGGTCGATGATCTGTCGCCTGAAGGCGAATCGGCCTGCAGATCCGCGCGGCATGGTTTTCGTTTATGCCCCCGATACGGTTTACATCAAGAATTTCGACGGCCTGCATATCGCCAGGGACGGCACGGATAACTCCCTGGTGATTGGTGTGCCTTTGGTCTTCGACGCCGGGGGGATCGCCGAGCGGGAAATTCGATTCGGCAACCTCCAGGAAGCTCTGGATATGGCCAGACAAAATTTAGCCTGAGAAAGAGGAAAAAAAGATGAATAAACACAGAAAACCGCTTCTGGGACTTTGCCCCATCGGCAAATTTGTTTTCAGCAATGAGGATGCCGTTCGTTTTAAAATGCTGCTTCGGCTGGAATTGACCCGATGGCAGATCCCCTTTGTGGATCTGGACGGGGTGCTGGAAGATGGATTGGTCAAGGATCAAAAACAGGTGGATCGTGTGGTGGAGCATTTCCGCGAAGCCCGGATCGATTGTCTGTTTGTTCCCCACTGTAATTTCGGGACTGAAGGCGCCGTCGGCATGATTGCCAGGCAACTCGGCGTGCCGGTGCTGCTGTGGGGGCCTCGCGATGAGGCCCCGCTGGCCGATGGCACGCGGCTGCGCGATTCACTCTGTGGTATGTTCGCTTCGAGCAAGGTGCTGCATAAACTGGGTGTGCCTTTTACCTATATTGAAAACTGTCGCATCGAAGAACCTGCCTTCAGGCAGGGGGTTGAGACCTTCCTTGGGGCGGTGAATGTGGCCGATGTCTTTCGCGGGGGGACGCGCATTGGCCTTGTCGGCGGGCGGATCGATTTTTTCTGGACGACCATCTGCAACGAGAGCGAATTGCTCGAGAAGTTCAATATTCAGATTCTTCCCGTGGATATGGTGGAGTTTATCCGGCACGCGAAATCCCGCGTGAGAGAAAATCGATCGATGTATCGCGAGCAGGTTGCCGAGCTTCGGAACCAATGGATTGTCGAAGGATTTAATGACGATGAACCGCTGATGAATATCTTCGGGGTGCACGATCAATTGCGGTCGCTGGCGAAAGATCACGATCTGGAAGGTTTCGCGATTCAGGATTTCATGTCGCTGGTCGATGCGATGGAGGCCTATTGTTTTCTGGCCAACGCTTTGATATCGGAGGATTATGCCGTCGGTTGTGAGTCGGACATCCACGGGGCCATCAGCGATATTCTCGTTCGCCGGGCATCGTTGAATGCCCAGCCGGGATTCCTGGCCGACATGACCATTCGCCATCCCGAAAACAACAACGGGGTCTTGCTCTGGCACGCCGGGGCGCCGCTTTCGATGTGCGATCCCGAGGTCAGGCCGAGACTCGGGCATCACTGGATTCTGCCGAGTCCGCTTTCGGGCATGACGCATTTTAAGCTCAAGGAAGGTCCGATCACCGTTGTGCGATTCGATGGGGATCGCGGCAACTATCAGTTGGCCGTCGGAGAGGGCGAGAGTATGCCCGGGCCCTATACGCAGAACAACTACATCTGGATGAAGGTCGACGATTGGCCGCGATGGGAACGTCAGCTCATAGAAGGCCCGTTCATTCATCACGCCGCGATGATTTACGGCCATTACGCCGGGGTGTTCCAGGAAGCCCAAAAGTATATTCCGAATCTTTCGACGGTGAAGCTCGGGCAATAGCGGGTGCTTTCGAGGTTGACGGCGAGGCGACCAAAACCTACAAATAATGACCATTTGCCGCATTCCTTTTCGGCCCTGCTCGTGATAGGGTGTAACGATTACATGGAGGCCGAAGGATGGATACATTTAATTTTGAAGAATCGTTGCGTTTGGGCGCGTTGCATCTGGAATCGCTGGTGGATTCCCAGGGGCGGACTTATTTCGATATTTTTGGTGGGACACCCGCCGAGGCGGTGACCGACTGGCCGGACTTTGTCGATCTGCCCGCCCGATATATGGAAGCGGCGATCATGGTCGAGCCGGTGCTGAGCAGGGCGGTCCATACGGTCCCGGCGATTCGAAAGCGGTTGTTTTCGTTCATCAAAGCCGACGGCCTGGCCTATCGGCCCGATTCGCCGATCTCGCATCCGATCCCTGAACTTTTCGATCAGGCGCGATTGCTCTACATGCTGGTCAGTTGGGTGATGGTCCATCCGGATGACCGGGAAGTTCGCGAACATCTGGACAATCTCTGCCGCGGGCTTAAAAACCTCATGACCTTCAAAGAGGATTACGCCTATATCAAGGAAATCGGCATTTACTTCGGCGGTACACTCATTCGCCCGCTGATTCAGGCGGGACTGGTGACGAAGAACGCCGAGTGGATCGAGTTGGGCGGGAAACTCACGCGGGGAATTGTCTATCATTCCAGCGCCTACGGCGCCGATGGCAGTTTCGAAGGCCATGTCCATGGCCACATGGGAACGCAGGCGGGAATTCTGGTATATGCGATTCTCACCGGCGATCGGGCCCTGACCGATCGTGTCAAACAGATTTTCGACTGGGCCATCTCCATCAGCACCTCGTTTGGATTTGTGCCGGAACTCGCCAAACGCAAGGACGATCTGATTGCGAGTGAGACCTGTACGATTATGGATTATCTGGATGTGGCCCTGCTGCTGGCCAGGTACGTGGATGAACGTTACTGGGATATCGTCGAAAAGACGGCCCGCAATCACCTGGTTGAAAGTCAGGTGCGCGATGGCTCGTGGCTCTCGGAGGAACCGAAATTGCCCGATGAGGACGGGGTGATTCGAAGCGACATTCGGCAGCGTGTGGTGGGGTCTTTCGCGGGCTGGAGCGCGCCGCATGCCCTGCTGGCCTATGAAGAGGAACTCGGTTCCCACTGGGTGCGTACGGAAGAAATGAAGCCAAGATATCTTGGAAAGATTCGGGCGCTGCAGAATTGCTGCGCCGGGGGCGGGATTCGGGCGATTCATCAGGTCTGGAGCAATATCGCCACGTTCAAGGATGATACGTTGAGTGTGAACATGCTCATCGATAAACAAATTCCCGAGGCGCGGATCACCAGTTACATTCCCTTTGAAGGCCGGGCCCGTGTGGAGGTCTATCGCGATTGTGGTGTTCGGTTCCGTGTTGCACCCGAGGTCAACACCCAGGAGATCCATCTGAGCGTTGGGGGCCGATCGATCCCGGTGGTTTCTCAGGGTATCTTCATTCATGCGGGAGCGTTCAAAAAGGGCGATGTCCTGGAAATCACGCTTCCGCTGACCCGGCGGGTGCAGGAGGTCGTGATCGGCAACGAGGGCTACCAGCAGTATCGGTACAAGGCCACGTGGAAGGGCGATACGGTGCTGGATATGGAAGCGGACCCGGCGAATCCGACGACGGGGTTTACGGGTCTGATGAATAAACGGGTGCGAACGTTTTATGGCCCGGAGGCTCCGGGCCGGATCTATTGCCGCAAGGGATACGATCTGGCAGGATCCGGAGTTTTGCCTTCAACTCCGGCCGTAGACAAAGGCGAGATCGACTGGTATCGCCTTGAGGGCTGATCGCGAAAAACCTTATCGCGGTGTCGGTGCTGAAACGATCGATTCGGAGCTCAGCCAGCTTTCGATGTAAGGGTAGACCTCGTCCCGGGCATATCGGCCGATGATCAGATCGTCGTGGCCGTAGTCCGCGCGATAGCCGTTGATCTTGCCGAACATCCGTATTTGTTTTTTCTCGGCCCCCAGCCGATTGTGAATGACGGCCATGAAACCGGGTTCGGCGAAATTGTCGAGCTGTCCGGCGATCTGGAGTGTGGGTACTTTGATTTTTTTGACGTTGTCGGTGTAATCGATCGTGTTATCGTAGCTGGTGAAATGGCCGCGTTTGACATACTGCAGGAGTTGATCGAGCTGGCCGGGGGAGATGTCATCCTGGTTTTTGTAGTAGAAGGTTCGGATCAGGTCGGGCTCGACGTTGGATTCGTTGAGGAAGAGTTGATCGACCGGCGTTTTAATGAGGTTTCCCGCCAGGACTCCCACGGCTGCCCGCAAGTTGGTTCCACCGGTGAGATTGCCTACCTGAGTGATGCTCGCCGACCGGGCAAGGAGTTCAAGCCAGTCGTTGGCGGGGCGTTCCAGATACATCGGACCCGCTATCGCCACGAAACTCTGAACCGGTGCATCCGGATGCATCCCCAGCCAGGCGAACATGATCATCGCGCCCATGGAATGACCGACCCAGACGACCTGGCCGTATCCCGTTTGGCCGGTTACGTAATCGAGAATCGCCGGGATGTCGCGGTTGATGTGATCATCCACCGTCCAGTTCATTCGCAGGAGTCCCGGCCGGCGGTTGACGATGCCTTTGGGGTTCAGCGATGAGACATTCAGGCGGAACAACTGTCGGATCTGTGAGAGTGTGGGTTTGGTGGACTGGCCCGCGCCTCGCAATGAGACGGACCAGACATCGTAACCTCTTCGCTGGAGATATCGGGCCAGTGAGACGTTATCGGCCAGATCCCAATAGGTGTTGTTGTGGCTCAGGCCATGACACAGGACGATCGGGACCCGTTTGGGGTTGTGTTTGACGGGGGGATAGTGCAGCAGGTGCAGCGACCAGTTGTCGGAGGTTTTTACCCAGTGATCGATAGGTGCGGCGGGATCGGGCGCGAGGAGTTTTTCGACCAGCCGAGGCGAGGACGATTGACAACCGCCTGCGAGGGTTGCCGCCAGACAGAAGATGATCATTAATTTTTTAGTTAGCCGCATGATCGATCCATTCCAGTAAATCGTCGAGAAATTTACGGTTATCCTGCTCGAATTCCAATGTATGACAGTCTTGGGGATAAAACGCCAATTCCTTGGGGCCCGCAGTCCTGAGTGCGCGAAAGTAATTCATGGTTTTGTTATTATCGATGATTTTTTCTTGTCCGGCAAGGAACAATTTGACGGGCATGGTCAGCCGAGGGGGAATTGTTCGGACATATCGGTCGAGCCGTCGGGATTGATAAAGAAAATTTCCTGTTACATGGGTGAGTTTGAGGGGATCGTTTCGAATAAACGCCTGCCGGTCCGGATTACCGGTAAAAAGTTCGGGCGAATCGAGTGGAATGGGGAAGCTTCTTTTGCTTCGAAGGATGACCGCCTGCGCGATGCGGATTTTTTGTATCGGTGAGACGTCTACTGCGGGAAAAATTCCCGGAGCGACCAGCGTGAGACTCGCCAATTGGTCGGGGATCATTTTGCTCAATCCCATCACCAGTTTTCCGCCCCAGCTTACACCGATGAGATTGGTTCGGCGGTTACCGGTATTTTTTTCGAGCCAGTCGATCAGTTCGATCTGATCGTCAAGCCAACGGCGGTAATGGTCGATATCGCCGCGAGCCTGGTTGTTCAGGCCGCTACCCCGGCGATCCGGCAGCAGGACATTAAAGCCTGCCTGTGCCAGTGCCTGGGCCGATTGGATGAACCACAGACCATGGGATTGAATGCCGTGGAAATAGAGTACCGATCCGTGATGGCCGCCGGACCAGAACCGGACGTTTCCGCGATAACCGTCGCGATAGGTAATTTGCTGTATGGGTTCCTCTGTCGGCATTTTGCCTAATTGACAGCCGCCGGTTCCGGGCAGGTAGTGGCTTGTGTGGTGGTCTGGGCGGCTTTGGTCCTACCCACAAGCGGATACCCCAGTGCATGATGCATTACACGGAAGATGTCGGTATTATCGACATACTTGCCGCGGACCAGGTCTGTGCCGATGATCAATCTGTCGAAAACTTCGCTGCCTGAGCCGATGGCGTAGAGGGGGACCAGAGCATTGGTATGGCCGCCGGAATTATAGGCGTGGCCCGGAAGGTTTCCCTCGCCTTTAAATTCCAGGGGAGCAAAACGATCTTTGGCGCCCCAGAGATGTCCTGTTTCATGGTCGGCGGTGACGATCAGCAGCGTTTCGTCCCAGTTGCTGAATTTGTTGACCCAGTCGATCACGGCTTGGACGGTGTTATGGAAGTCGATTTGTTCTTCAATCATTCTTGGCAGGTTGTTGCCGTGGTTGGCCCAGTCAACGGCTCCGCCTTCGATCATCAGGTAAAACCCGTTGGAATTCTGGTTGAGTACCCGCAGGGCGCCCAAGCTCATCATTTCAAGGGTCGGAACGTTGGTGTTCATCGTTTCAGGTTCCACGGTTTTGCCGGTGCCGCGTGTGCGTGAAGACTGGAGTGTCGAATCGACGCGGGCGATACCGAGCACTTTTTTCGGCAGGGGCATTTCTCCGTTGGCGAGTTTTCTGAAGTCGTCTTTTTTGTCAATGAAGGTAAAGCCGTTGGCGCCGTCGGCATCGGTGATATCTTTCCAGGTGTCTTCACCGCCGAAGATGCCGAAGTTCGGATTGGCCGCTGCCTGACCATTTCCGTTGTACAACGGATGACCGGCCCCCATGATCACATCCAGATCGCTTTCATAGATCATTTCACGGGAGATTTGGACGGTATTGTTTCTGCTTTTGTTGTGGGCGGCAACACCGGCGGGGGTGGCGTGAAAAAACATCACGCTGGTAACCGCGCCGGTCGATTTGTCTTTTTCCGTCGCGAACTGGGCGAGGGTGGTCAGGGGTTTTCCATCGGTGCCCATGTTGATCTGGCCGTTGAAAGTTTTTACGCCGGTATTTAACGCGGTGGCAGCGGCAGCGGAATCGGTGGGGTTATTTTTGACGTAGGAAAAAGACTGCCAGGCTTTGTCGGGGTCGTAGCCCAGGGGATTATTCTTTGCATCATTGCTGGCGGAGAAAGTGCTGGCAGCGAGTTTGACGGGAAAATTGCGAAAAGGAGCGGGTTGGCCGGTGTAATATTCGGTGGCCTGGACCGTATTGAATCCCTGACCGTCGGAGATCATGAGAATGATATTTTTGGGCTTGGTCGCCCCGGAAGCGTTTGTGGAAACGAAAATTACCACGCCAAGTATTGCGGTGAGAAACCGATAGTGTTTGAGATTCATGAGTTGGGTCATTGTTTAATTTTTCCTTTCTTTAGACTGTGAATTCCGGTGGAATTTAAACCTATTCTGTTTAAGTATACTTGTTTTTATGAAAATTTCATCCGTTTCAGTGCAAATTTATAGGAAATTTGTGATGAGCTTGGATATTGACGATTATGTCAACAATAAATGCAGATTATAGGGAATCCAACGCCGATAGATAAGATTGCCCCCTAGCGGTAAGGGTAATTTGTCTGCGGTGGTCGTCGAGGATTTCGATTTGAACGTTCAAATGTTCAGGGGGAAGGATATCCTGGACCTTATCGGCCCATTCGATGGCGATGACGGTTTGAGGTTGATCGAGCAGTTCATACCAGCCGATGTTTTCCAGTTCTTCGGGTTTGTCGAAACGATAGGCGTCGATATGAACCAGTTGACGATCTTCCCCATACTCGGCGATAAGGACAAAGGTGGCGGAACAGATTTTTTGAGGATCCAGGCCCAGACCTTCGCCAAGTCCTTTGATAAACTGAGTTTTTCCCGCACCGAGTTGTCCCGACAATGCGACGACGGCAGGGCGCGGTAATTTTTTAACCAGATCGCAGGCGAGCCGGCGGGTTTGTTCGACGGTTTGTGTTTCTATTGTTTTTACGAGCATGGAAAATATATTTTTCTGCGGCGGGTTTTTCCGAAACCCGCCTGACCAACTAAGTCCCGGTATCCTATCACGGATTAAACAATTTTGCCAGAAAATCGGGCGCGGGAAGTTTGACAAACATAAGAATCAGGATGTACGTAGCGGTCGGGACGACAAAAGGCCAGGCGCCTCGTCGATATCGCCAGAATTGCAGAGGTGATTTTGGTGCGGGAATTTTGAACTCCCGATCCTGAGTTTGCTTGTAGCAAAAGTAAAGCCGATAGGCGGCGGAGAATGCGGGCAGCAAGGCCATCATCCAGACGAGGGTATTGATGTTGGCTGCGAAAGAAGCGATGAGAATACCGGCCATGCGTTCGCCGCGTTGCCAGAAGCCTACGGTGGAGGCGGGAAGTTCGCATTCAGCCCGTGCTTTGATGTAACTGATCATGACGGCATTCACGGTCGCGAGGATGCACAGGAAGACAAAGGTTTGATTTCCGAGTCTGGCGTAGGCCAGAGCCAAGCCGCCGAAGATGGCCATGTCGGAGACGCGGTCGAGGCAACTGTCGAGGATGCCACCGAAGTTGGTTTTAAGATTTCCCAGACGGGCCAGGGCACCGTCGAGCATGTCCATCGCCGAGGAAAGGAAGAAAAACAATGCGGCGTAAAATGGGTAGGGGATTTTTTCCTGGTCCCAGGTCTGCTCGGCACCGACGGCGAGGAACCCTGCGCCGATGATGCTAAAGAGTGTACCGGCGACCGTGAGCATATTAGGGGTGATGCCCGACCGGACCAGCAGTTTGACGGCAATCAGATCTCTGAGCCGGGCGATAGGCTCGGAGAAGATTTTCGTCGCCAAAGAACGGACATAGTTGGGCGATTTATCGGGTTGCGTGTTCTGTTGTGTTTCGGATTGCGTTTGCTTTTCCATACGGGTTGACTCCAAGTATTTTGGCGAGTAACGAAGTTCTGCAGCCTACGATCCAGATTTTTGCGGACATGCCCGCTTTGAGATCAATGGAACCGTTAGTGAGTTTTTCGAGTTTTGCTTTGACCTGGACCGTTCCGTCGCCGCTGGCTTGGGGATTGACGACGGGGGCGACCCAATAGAGTTGGGCGGAAAGATAGCCGAAATTCCACCAGGGATACGAGCTTAGTTCAACGAGTAGGCGTTGATCTTTGCTGAGGAACGAACCGTATTTTTCGGGGATGTGCGCGACGATCTGGTGATAACTGTTGTCGAAAATTTGTCCCAGGACTTCATTGGCGTCGACGACCTGGCCGATGGACAGTGAGTGCATGATCAGCACACCGGTCATGGGGGCGGGAATTTTTCGTCGGGCCAGCATGCGCTGGGCGCTGATAAGTTGGGCGTTGATGGTGTCGATTTCGCGTTTTTTGATTTCGATTTGCGCGGTACGCAGATCATTCTTTTCGATCATTCTCTCTTGAAGCTGGATACGATCCATTTCGCGTTTAGTGGTGGCGATTCGAAGCTCCAGATCGCTGACCGCGTTGGAATCGCGAAGTTTTTCGACCCGCATGACTTCGTTTTTGGAATCTTCGTATTGAATTTTGGCACTTTCGATGGCGAGTTTGTCCTGAATGATCTCCAGTCGATTGGTTTCTTCGAGTAATTTAAGCTCAGCCTTGGCTCGTGAAAGTTCCCTTTTACATCGTTCGACTTCGGCTTGTTCCACATCGTCTTCGAGTTCAATGATGACGTCGCCTTCTTTGACGAATTGTCCCGAACGCGCCAGGACCGCACGGATGGGGCCTTTCGAGCCGGCGCGGAGACTCGCGTCACCGGCGGAGAGAATATAGCCATAACCTGGGATATAGAAAGTGGCTGGAATCAGATAAAGAATAACGAGAACCGCCAGGGGGATACCTAGAAAAATGGTGAGGTAAAATTTGGTTCGTTTAGGTTTGGGCTTGTTTTCCTGTGCTTCGACCTTTTCTTTTGTTTCGTCGGTTTGTGACTTTGTCATGACCACTGTCCTTTTGTGAAATAAATATCCTGTATTGCCCTGAGTAAAGTAGAAGTGATGGATGGAGACATCATGGGACTATGGATGAGATATCTTCCTGCCGGTGAAACCGACGGTTTGACTTGATTTATGTCCGAACGTCTGAAAACGATTTTTCTGATCGATCGCCTTCATTTTCAACCTTTCCCGGTTCGCGGATTTCATCAATTCTTAAACGCGATGAAGATCGTATACAAAAAATAGACGATTCATCTAGTCTAGTGTGAAAGATGAGAATGTCAAGACGATCTGCTGGGAATTATAATAGGGAATAATGAGACAGGAGAATCGGGCCGATGAGTAAATGATACATAGCTAAGTGGAGAATTATTAATGGCAGGTGTAATGCATCTGGTTTCGACATTTCAGACGAAAACCGATACGAAATGGCTGGTCAGGCTGCTCGAGCGAATAGATCGGAAAGAATTTCCGACGGTGGTCGGAGCGTTTTACGATGACGGTCCGGTCCGAGGGCAATTTCAAACCCTGGGAATCGAGACGTTTTGTTTGAACCTGCCGAGAGTGTGGGATATTCGTGCCCTGTGGCGGTTGATGAGAATGATCGATCGGTATAAACCTGACATTGTGCATACGCATCTGCTGCGGGCGGATTTATATGGCGGTTTGGCGGGCAAACTCAGGAAAAAATGCGTTATTTCGACGGTTTATGCTTATGGGGATTATCGGCGGGCGCATCGGCGGGCAGGTTGGGACTGGCTGCTGGATCGGGCAAGCACGGTCTGGGCGGATCGATTTATCGCCGTTTGCGAGACAATTCGAGAGGATATGAAAGTTCGACTGGGCATTTCACACGAGCAAATCGACGTTATTCATACAGGATTGGACCCTCTGACATCCAATCCGGCGAAAGTGGCGGAGCGCCGTGCGTCCCTGGGGATGGGCGAGAATGAAAAAGTGGTGCTGGTTGGAGCCAGGCTTAGTTATGAGAAAGGAGTGGATTGTTTCCTGCGGGCGGTGAAGGTTCTGGCGGATCGGGGCGTCAAAGCCCGATTTTTGGTGGCAGGCCACGGCCCTATGGAACACGAGCTTCGTGAACTCGCTTCGGAACTGGGCTTATCGGAAACAGTAAGATTTTTAGGCTTTGTGTCGGACTTAGAGATTCTGATCGAGATGGCGGATGTCGTGGTCATGCCTTCTTACGCGGAAGGACTTCCGAATGTGGCGTTGGAGACGTTTGGAGCCGCTCGGCCCTTGGTGGCAAGCCGAGTGGGAGGACTGGTGGACCTGAGTATGATAAACAAAGAAGCGATTTTATTGACAAAACCGAAGAATTATGTGGATTTAGCCGATAAAATTCAAACAATACTGAAAGATAGTGTTCTGGCGGAGCGGATGTCGCTCGCCGGAAGGACTATACTTGAAAAACAACTTTCCACAGTTCAGGTTGCCCGGCGGTATGAAGAAACGTATCGAAAAACGTGTCGAAAATAATGAGGATGAGCGTGTTTTATTTGACGGCTTGAAACTCTGGGCGGGCAATTCGGATGCTTTGGAGACGTATCTGATTTCGAGGGCGAAAAGGGGGGATTTAACGCGGGTCTTTTATCTTAACGCTCACACTTATAATTTATTGTGTAAAGATGTTGGTTATCGTAAGTTTCTTTGTGAAGCTGAGGTTCTTTATGCGGATGGGATGAGTGTTGTTTGGGCCGCAAGAGCTTGTGGGGGACGGGTTTTCCGGATGACCGCGGTTGATTTTTTTGATGATTTTTTGGCCCGAGCGGAAGAGGAAGGGTTGGGGCTTTATTTTCTTGGCGGAAAGCCCGGTGTGGTGGACCGGGCGTGTGATGTATGGCGAGGTCGATATCCGAAACTTCGGATTGTCGGGTCGCATCATGGATATTTTGATCGGGATGGTGTTCATCAAGGTGAGATTTTAGCCGATATTAATACTAGCAAAGCTGATATTCTATTGATTGGTATGGGTTCGCCGTCGCAGGAGATTCTTGCGAATCGATGTCGGGATACAGTGAGGGTCCCGGTGATCTGGACACTGGGAGCGTTGTTCGATTATTATGCCGGTGAGGAAAAGGCGGCGCCTCGATGGCTGGCGAAGATGGGTTTTGAGTGGTTTTATCGGTTATGGCGTGATCCGCGGAACAAGTGGCGGCGATATTTGATTGGAAATGCACTGTTTTTATACAGAGCAGGCAAGGTTATCATTAAAAGTCATATTTCAGGGATAAAACAGTGACTGTCATATACGAGAACAAGATTAACGTTGAATCTATACCTTATTCGGGGGTCTATGTGTGGTTTTCAGAAGAATATTCATGCAGCGGACATCGTGAACTTTTGAGCTGGCCTGTTTCACGAAGGTATCGAATCTGCAAACGGATTTTTGATGTGGTGTTGGCGAGCGTGGCTTTTTTGGTGAGTTTACCGATTTTACTTATCGCGGGGTTGGCGATTCGGTTGACGTCTCGCGGACCTGTGATTTTCAAGCAAAAGCGGGCGGGGTTGATGGGCAAGACTTTTACGATGTACAAGCTTCGCACGATGAAGGCGGGTCAGACGGGGGATGTTTATTATGGTCCGCAGGAGGGGCGAAACGGTCCGGCTTTTAAGTTGAAGAACGATCCTCGTATTACGTGGGTGGGTCGTTTTCTTCGGCGGACGAGTATCGATGAATTGCCGCAGTTGATGAATGTGATTATGGGGCAGATGTCACTGGTGGGTCCGAGGCCTTTGCCGTTGGACCAGGTTCGGGTGGACAGCGTTGAAGAACGCTCTCGATTGACGGTCAAGCCGGGGATAACGGGATTGTGGCAGGTTTCCGGGCGAGCGGATGTGCCTTACGAAGCATGGATTGAGATGGATTTGTATTATGTTCAGCATCAGAGTTTATGGCTTGATGCGCAGATTCTTTTCAAGACAATACCGGCGGTGTTGTCGTGCCGCGGGGCATATTAATATTATTTATATTGCTTTCAGCTTCTGATTTCCTTGGAATAGGCTTCCTGTTCTTTTTGGTATTCATCTACCAGTTCATTCAGGGTTGCGTTAAGCTCTTCGATGTCCTGAATGTTTCCTTTGGCTACAATTTTTCCCAGAGGGCCGATGACGAAATATCGGCCTGTTTCCCGGATGTTATAGCGGTTGCGGATAACGCCGCTTCGATCGTGGACGGCGACGAAGTTGGGATTACCGAATTCGGGAAGGGCCAGGCAAATTTGGCCTGAACTTGTCGTTTGAGGGGTCCAGAAGACATCCACACCGACGACGCGAACTCGCCAATTGCTTCTTTCTTCGACAAAGTCGGCCAGGTGAGTCAGGGCGGGGTTGTAATCCTGATCGCCGGAGGTAAAGGCGATGATGGTAAAGTCTCCCCGGAAAGCCATCAGGGAGCGGGTTTTGCATTGATCGTCGGTGAATTCGAAGTCGGCGAATCTTGAGCCGATCGTCAGCTCATCGCCCAGACCTCGGGCGGTTCCGGTATTGAGTTCCGAAGAATGTTCGGCACAACCTGCCAGCATAAGAACCAAAAACGACAGGACAACGGATCGGACAGAAATTTCAGTCATTGTGTTTCCCCCTTTGAAACGATAGTTATCAGCCCTTTGATTTCCAACAGGAAAGAAAAACGCACTGTATCGTTGTTTTCTGTAGAAAACTTTTGGCTGAATCGCGAAACGTTTACCCCACAACGTTAGATTGTAACTTCCTGGAGATATTCTTCAAGTTTATTCGGGGTTAATTGATGAGAAAGGGGAGATTTTATTATTTTTGCGGGGACGCCGACGACGGTGGCGGCGGGGGGAACGTCGTTGATGACCACGGCGCCGGCTCCGACGATGGCGCCGGAACCAATTCGGATATTCTGGATCACGGTTGCGCCGATGCCGACGAAGGCTCCACTTTCGACAATGACTCTTCCGGCGAGTTTGGCGCCGGGGCAGATGTGGGCGGAATTGGCGATGACGGATTCATGATCGACGATGCAGCCGGTGTTGAGGATGACGGAGTTTCCGATCTGGCAATGGGCGCAGACGAGAGCGCCTGAAGCGATGACAATGTTTTGTCCCAGTGTCACGTTTGCGGCGATATTGGCAGAGGGATGGATTGCGTTTATTAATTTTATATCAATTTTTTTGATTTGTTCGACATATTCTCGACGAATGCCGTTGTCTCCGATGGCCACGATGGCGCCGGTGACGTCCTGAAATTTGAGGAATTCGAGGATTGAGAGGTCGCCAAGGATCTTAAGGCCATCGATACGCCGACCATGCAGTGCGGTATTGGCATCGATAAAACCGACGGGATGATAGTCATTGGCGGCGCGAAGGATGTCCAGGATCACTCGACCATGTCCGCCGGCACCAATGATGACAATTTTTTCCATAATCGAAGTCTCGAGGAGAAACAGTCAGTTACTAAAACAGTATTTTTCTAAGATTCCGATGAAAATTTGCGTTTCTCTATAAGATATTTCGTATTAAAGAATGAAAAACTTTTGGAAATTTTTATATTATGACAAAAAATGAATATTTATTAGTGTTTATCATTGGTATATTAAGTTCTTGTGTAAAGGGCCTATAATATGTCGTTTTTTGGAAATGGGATAGGTTCATTGGGTAGTTTTTAGAGTAAAAGAAATCAAGATAGATTAGTAACGGACCGATAATAGCACAAATAGTTTCATTTTTTGTTGGGTTGTTTTAATTGAAAGTCGATCATTCTATGGGATTGACTTTTTATTGTTTTAAAAGCCGATAGGTTAAGCAGGACAAATAAGTTGTGGAATATATATGAAATAGTTAAAATCGTACACTCAATCTATGCTTGCCGGGAAGCAGGAACCTCCGGTGGGCGATCAATGATCATCGAGTAGAGGCTTTAATAGGAGACGGCCGGTGCAAATCAGTAAATTGGGAATATCATTATTTTTGCTTATCGCATGCGGGTGCAATTCGATTTGGAACGGTTGGCTCGATCCGACGCAGGTGGGGCGTTTTCGCGAGACGACGTTGACGATGGATTTGCGTCGAAGCATCAGTGTTTCGGACGAACCGTCGCTTGAGATGGAAGCCAGCGAGCCTACGGCGGCGGATTTGCAGGTTCAGGATCGGGATTATGTTCTTCGTCCGGGTGATGTGATTGATATCAGCATTTTTGAGTTGATGATTCCAGGTCAGCCCTGGGTGGAATATCGTCAGGTTTCACGTGAGGGATATATTACCTTGCCTCAGATCAGTGAGGATATTTATGTGACGGGGAAGACGGCGAGGGAGCTTGAAAAGCACATCAAGGAGGTTTTACGGGGCGAGCAGGTGCTTAGTGAGCCTGAAGTAACAATTTTGACGCGTGAAGCGAGAAATATGACCTATAATATTTTAGGCGCAGTGGGTTTGCCCGGCAGCACGTTGATTCCGCGTCCGAATTTTCGGATACTCGACGCTTTGTCGGCGGCGGGGGGTGTGAGTCCGGCGGGCGGTCCGATGCAGCCTTTGGTGAAGACGGTTTATATCTTTCGGACAGAGGAAGTCAGCGTCGATTCCGATGGGGTCGAGACGGAGTTCTGTCCGGCAGAAGATGAGGAAGGGATGCCGTTGGAGCTTGCGGTGGTGGAAGACGACGATTTGCAGGATGACGGCGGTCATTGGGTTTATACGGATGGCGAATGGAAATTTGTTCGGGAGTCTGTCGAAGCGAAGCCGAAAGAGGCAGAATCGGCGGAGTCGGCAGAGCCTTTGGAGGATGAGTCTGTTGTGACGAAACCGAGTGCGCCAGAGACGGCGGAGCCTGTTCCGGCTGAGCCGGTGAAAAAACGTCCGGCGAAGAAGGCGGTGGCCACGACCGGTGAGGGCTGGGAGGAGGCGGCTGCGAATATTCCGGGTCAGCGTGTGATTGCGATTCCGCTGGACAAGCTGGTGATGGGAGATCCGCGATATAATGTTGTGATACAGGATGGCGATACGATTTGGGTTCCCCCGCCGATGCAGGGCGAGTTTTATTTGATGGGGAACGTGCTTCGTCCCGGTGTTTTTTCTTTGACGGGCAGAGAGATCACGATTCGACAGGCGATATCGGCAGCGGGCGGACTTTCGCCGCTGGCGGATCCGAGCCGAGCGGAGTTGATTCGCCGGATCGGCGGGAACCAGGAGCAGATTTTGTCGATTAACATCGATCGGATCTTTGCGGGCAAGGAGCCTGATATTATTTTGAAGCCTGACGATGTGTTGAATGTCGGTTCGAATCCGTTAATGCCGTTTTTGGCGGTTTTGCGGAACGCATTCCGAGCGACGTATGGATTTGGATTTGTGTATGATCGGAATTTTGCGGATATTGACTCGTTTGAGGGTCAGTCGAACCCGCGTGATCTTCGTCGGATAGAACGACAGCAGCGATTTGGATTTTAGGAACGATCAGGAGTCAGACAAGTTGCTGAGCGTGTTGTGGCGTGCTGAATAGAACGATGTACAAGAAGAGGAAAGAATAAAGCTGTGTCGATTCGGAACAATAAACCAATGGGACCTGAAGCGAACGAGGGCGGTATGGCCGTTGGCGGATCAGGTGTGCAGGGGATGGAGTCCGGTCAACCGCGCAATCGATATCGGCGGAGCCGAGCGCCGAGTGTGACGTGGGATCAGATTATCGATCCGGTGAGTTGGGTGAAAATAGCTGTTTTGAGCTTGCTGATTTTGTGGTTGTATTCGCACGATATCGAATCGATGGTGACGGCGTGGGTGCATGACGGGAACTGGTCTCACGGGTTTATTATTCCGTTGTTCAGTTTGTATTTTTTGCATCAACGTCGCGAGCAGTTGCTGGGGGCGAAGCGTGAGACGAGTTGGGCAGGGGTGGGATTGATTGTTTTTTCTATTTTACTATATTTAATCAGTATTTATCCGCTCAAGATGGGGTATCCTCGCTTGATTGCGATGCTGATGACGATTTTTGGGACGGTGCTGTTTTGTTGCGGGTGGAAGGTGATCAAGGTTACCTGGCTGCCGATTTTATATTTATTTTTCGCGATGCCGTTGCCGCAGCGGATTTATGTTGAGTTGACGATGCCGATGCGTCGATGGGCTTCGACGTTTTCGGCGGCGTTTTTGGATATGCTTCCGAATTTGGAGGCGAATGCGACGAGCGTTGTGATCGAAGGATTTTACAAGGGGGTTCCGTTTACCTTGAATGTGGCGGAGGCGTGCGCGGGGATGCGGTTGATGATGGCGTTTTTCGCGTTGAGCGTGGCGATGGCGTATTTATCGGATCGGCCCTGGTGGCATCGGGTTATTCTGGTGTGTTCATCGTTTCCGATCGCGTTGTTTTGTAATTTTGTTCGAGTGACGGTTACGGGGATTTTATATGTGATGGTCGATCCGATATATGCGAAGGGCGGGTTCCACACGGCTCTTGGTTTGTTGATGTTGCCGTTGGCGTTTTTCCTGTATTGGGTGATTGCCTGGATGATGAACAAGATTTATGAAGAGGTTGAGGAGGGGGCGGATCATGCTTGATCTTTTGAAAAGCATCTTTAAAGATCGGACGTTTGTGATTTGCGGCGTTGTTTTGCTGGTTTCGGCGGCAGGGATTCAGGGATTGGTCGACGCGATGGAGATTTATCTTCGCAAAGAGGCGGTGCCGCTGGTCAAGCCGTTGTCGGAATTTGATACGAGGAAGATGTGGCCTTATAAATTAATTCGGACGGAGAAGCTTTCGCCTGAGATCGAAGAGGAACTTGGGACGAAGGATTATTTGCAGATGATTTTCGAGGATACGCGGATCAAGGATGACCGGACGCCGGGCAAGTATATTAATTTTTTCGTGACGTATTATACGGGTTCGACGGATCAGGTTCCGCATGTTCCTGATGTGTGTTATGTGGGAGGGGGGTTTGATTCGCAGGGGGCGAGGAACACGACGGTTACGGTCAGGAATGTGGGATTGAAAAATGACGAACTTCCGGTTCGGGAGTTGTTGTTTCAGAATACGCGGTCGCTGGTTCCGGTGATTCAGCCTGTGATTTATTTTTTTGGAGTGAACGGAACGTTTGTGAATGATCGGACGGATGTTCGATTGAGTTTGGCGAGTCCGCGGCTGAGATATGCGTATTTTAGCAAGGTGGAAGTGGCGTTTCCGGGACAGGTCCAACCGGAGAAGGACGACGCGTTGGAGATTGCGAGCCGATTTTTCAGTAAGGCGCTTCCGATTTTGATGCGAGATCACTGGCAGGATTGGGATAAGTTTCTTGAAATGAAGCGTCAGGAAAATAAGCAGGATTCGCGATAGCGTATCTTGACCTCGCGGCAGGTTTTTGACGAATTTTTGATGAAAAGAAGAATGTCGAAGATGCGGCCCGTATAATTGGAATACAAGTTGCAGGAAGATTGTCGAAAGCGTATCGACACGATAGCAGATCGGAACAGGAAAATTTAGGAGCGAAATATTCATGGCCAAACAGGTTCGAAGATTGAATAAACGGTTTGTGATGTTTTTGACAATCGGGTCGATGGTGTTGATGACGATTGTGATCGGTATTTTGATTATGGCGACACGTCAGAAGGACCCTCAGATTTATGCCGATCGAGCGGAAGCGAGCATGGCGGCGGGCAACTATATTGAGGCGATCAAGCAGTATGGCAGTGCGTATCGACACAGCGGACAGGACCCGAAGTGGTTGATCAAACTCAGCGAGGCGTATTATCAGAATGGTGAAGTTCCGCGAGCGATGTCGTCGCTCAAGCAGGCTGTGACGGCGGACGGTAAGTTGGTCGGCGCGCAGAAGCGGATGCTGGAATTGTACTGGGAGTTGTTTAATCGATCGATTTCCGTGGCGATGTCGAAGCAGGTGGAGGACGAGGCGGATCGTCTGATTGGGATGTTGGCGGATTCGGATCCGGAGACGGATGTTGAGGCTCGCAAGGCATTGGCGTTGGGGTATCATATCCGCGGATTAGCTCGGTATAATCGACGTTCGGAGGATTCGGATCTGGTGGTTAAGGCGACGGAAGATATCACCCGGGCGATATCGCTGATGCCTGATCCGGACTATGTTCAATCGCTTGCGATGATTTCGCTGCAAGATGCGCAGCAGATGATACAGATGGCGGGGGCGGAGAATATTACGCCGGAAGCGTTTGATGGTTATCTGGAGCGAATGTATGAACGCGTGGGCGAGGCAGAACGTTTGTATTTATCGCTGGCGAAAGTCGAGTCGCCGGAGAGTGACGCGTTTATTGTGATCGGAGATTTTTATTTTCGAACATGGGGGATGATCGAGAATTTCATCAAGAATTTCTGTGATTTTCAGGAAAGACGGCTGTCGAATAGTTTGTTGATGATCAATCAGCAGATGGGTGAGTTGGAAAGGTCCGGTACCGTATCGGTGGATGAAAAGCGTCGGATGCGCCAGCGGATGAATAACGAGTTGGTGACGATTCGCCAGCAAATACCGGCGTGGACTAAACGGGGAATGGATCATGCGGAAAAGTTAGATGCTTGCTACAAGAAGGCAGAGACGTTTTACACGCATGGGTTAGAACAGGCCAGGGGGAAGGATCAGAAGGTCAGTGCTTTGTTATCGCTTGCGGATTATTATTTGGCGATCCAAAAGACGTCGGAAGCGGAGCAGTTGATTCGTCAGGCGATTACGGAAGATCCGCAGGGTTATCGGGCGTATCGTCAGTTGGCAATGGTTTTGAAGCAGCAGGCATCGGGCGAAACGCCGGAGAACAGGGGCGAGAAACTTGATGAAGCCATTCAGGTGGTTAGTCAACGACTTGATATGCCTAAAGAAACGAGCGGGATCAAGGCGAAGATGGACGCCTATCAGCGAACGGATTTGATGGGGGTATTAACGGAATTGTATCTGGATCGCAAACAGGGCGATGATTTGGACAAGGCGGATGAGTTGATCAAGTTGCAGGAAGAGCAACTGGGTGAAACAGCGACGCTTTGTCAGTTTAAAGCGATTCGAGCGACAGCGAGCCGTGATTATACAGGAGCGATTATCCATTTGGAAAAGGCCGACAAGCTCAATGATGGGCGGAACGTGCTGGTCAAATTGATGCTCGCTGAGTTGTACTATCGGACAGGGAACCTGGGGGCTGCCAAGAAAGCGGTTGAAGTGGGATTGTCGATGGATCCGACCTCGGTGCCGGGAATTCGTATGGCCATGGCGATTGCATTACGTTTAGGCGAGATGAAGTCTGCGGTTCAATATGCGGATTCCATTTTGCGTATTCCCGGAATGGAGGCCGATGTGCCGGCTCTGAAGGTGAAGCTGGAGGGGCTTGTTCGAGATGGACGGATGGATGAGGCGGACCGGGTGGCGAAAAAAGTTTCGCAGGGCGATAAGGAATTTAACTGGCCCGTGGAGAAATCGCGGGTGTTGATTGGGCAGGGTAAGGTAAATGAGGCGGAACAGTTGTTGCTGGGCGTTTTGGAGCAGACACCGGGTGAGCGGACTGCGAGCATTTATCTGGTGGATTTATACAACAGGCAGAACAAGGTGTCGCAGGCGCGAGAGGTTTTAAAAGCGGCACTGGCGAAATCTCCCGACGATGACGGATTGAAACGCCTTGACACGGTGATGAGGGTTTCGGATCCGGAAGAACGGGCGGAGAAGTTGCGTGAAATGTCGGTGACGATGCAAGAGGCGTCGATGGAATCGGCGTTGTCGGCGGCGAAGGAAGAGAAGGATCCTTTTGTTCGGGCGATAAAGTTGATGGATCAGTATTTACGTCGCGACGATCTGGCTGAGGCTCAGAAGTGGCTTGATGAAGCGGTGAAGCTCGATGCCAATCGCGCCAATGATATGAATTTCCGTTTTGCGTTGATCAAAGGCGATTGGGAGCGGGCGAAAAAGTGCGTGGATCTTGCGCGGAATGAGGATCTTGACCGTGTCGGCGGATTGCTGTATGACGCGCGGTTAGCCAATGCTCAGGGATGGGAACAGATCAACAAAAACCAGGCGGACCAGGCGGGAGTTTTCTTCGATCAATCGGTCAGAGCGGCGGAGCAGGTGGTTGATAAGCTTGCCAATGATGCGGAGTCTCGAGCGCTTCTGGGCGAAGGGTATTGGTGGCTTGATCGCCGAAGTGAAGCGGCGACCCAGATTGCCAGGGCGATATCGTTGAATCCGAGCAATATGTATGCGTTACGCGCCCGATGTGTGGAACTTTGGGACAGGATTTCTTCCGGCGGGAGCGGTTCGGAAATCGCGAACATGTTTTCTCAGAATCTGCAACAGGCGTATGCACAGATGCCGTGGGATGTTTGGCTTAAAGAGAAGATGGATTGGCTGAAGGAACAAATTGCCAAACAACAGGAATTCAGAGGCGACGAGCAGGAAGACGCGGTCAAGGTGGTTGCTCGTCGTGAAGAACGTCGCGCCAAAGATCCGAAGGATGTCGAGAATCTGGTTCGGTTGGCGTGGGTTTATGAAAATCGCGAAGCGGTTCGGGACCTGGACAAGGCCCAGAGTTGTTATCAGCAGGCGTTGGCGCAAAGTCAGACGGGAGAGCTTCTCGGACAGTATGCCGGGTTTGCCCAACGGACCGGGCGGATGCCGGGCGTTGAGCCTTATTTAAAGGAACTGGCGGAGTCGTTGGGCAAGTCGGGCAACGGCAGCGGGTATTCCCTGTTGGGTTATTATTATATGATGGTTCGCGACGCCAGCAATGCGGAGTCGGCATTTACGCAGGCGGTGAAGGTTGAGGACGTTGCCGACAAACGAATCGATATGGCGGTGTTTTATGGACAGGCAAATCATGTGGATGAAGCGATCGAATGGAGCCGCAAGGCGCTCCAGGCCAATCCGACAGGCCGACAGGAACGATCCATCCGCTCGATGCTGATCAATGCGTTATTGTTGTCGAACCGATGGGACGAGAGCAAAAACGAGATCGATATCTTTTTGAACAAATATGCGAACGATCCTGAAGGCAGGATTTATCAGTCCCGGCTGGCGATGGGGCAGGGAAACCTTTCGGAAACGGAATCGATTTTGAACGATATTCTTTCCGGAAATCCGGATTATATCGAGGCATTGGATTTAAGATCGAAGATTTATCTGTACCGATGGGAACTTGAAAAGGTTCGTGCCGATCTGGAACGGATTCAGGAGTTGGCTGCCGGGGCGGCTGGTTTGGACAACCGGATTAATTTGGCGAAGTTATATGGCGAGATGGACCTGCCGGTGGAAGCGGAACAGTTGTCGCGTCAACTGATTCAGGAGGCAGCCGGTCAGTCGGGTGAATGGATTGAGCGGATTCGGTCCGGATTGATTCTGTCGCTTTCTTCGTCGCTGGATGAAAAACAGTTCGAGGATTTATTAATCTGGGCGGGTAACGCTAATCGGGAGTATTGGGGCTGGTCTTATGAGCGTGGCCGATTTTTGATGATGAAGAAGAAATATAAACAGGCTCGGCAGGCCTTTGCGGAGACCTGGTCGGCGGTGGCCAAGGCGCCGATGAGTTTAAAGCAGGGCGTTTTGGAGTCATACCTGGATTCTCAGTTCAGGGCGGGCGACTACAGTGATTTATTGAAACTGACCCGACAGGCGGCTCAGGAGATGGGGCAGGCGACTTTCCAGATCATGTGCTGGGAAGCTGCGGCCTATTTGAGTCAGGGTCAGACCTCCCAGGGGCTTAAGCTTTATGCCCAAGCGTTGGCGGCGGAAAAGAATCCGCTCTTGATCTGGCAGGCGACGAAAAGTCCGATCTTGAAGGCGATTGATTCGAGAGAGCTGTCGGCTGCGTTATCGCAGGAGGCAGAATCGTCCGGGGTGAAGGTTGCTCTGGCGTGCAGTTATTTTGCGTCGGAGGATTATGCCCGGGGTGATGCGATTTATCGTCAGTTGGCGAATGCGGCGTCAAGTAACGAAGAAAAAGTATTATATTTTTATATCCTTGGGCAGGAATATACGGAAAGACACAAATATTCTGAAGCGGTCGGCGCCTTTGAGGAGGCTCGTCAACTGGATACGGATAATCTTGCGGTGCTGAACAATCTTTCTTATATTCTGGCGGAGTATCAGGACAAGGCGGCCCAGGCATTGGAGTTGATGTCGTCGAAATTTACGGCGATGTCGACCAATCCGGATTTACTGGACACCTATGGCCGGATTCTGGCCAAGATGGGGCGTGTCGAGGAAGGGTTGTATTATGTCGCCAAGAGTGTTTGGGTTCGGGAAACTTCGGCGAGCCGATATCATTTAGGCTTGCTGTTACTTGAACAAAATCGGCGAATTGACGCGAGGATTCAGCTCAATCGCGCGATGCAACTTGTGGGCGATGATGCGGCCCTGGAAGAAGCGATTCGCATCGAGTTAAGTAAACTTTAGTCACTGGTTGTTCAATCCGTGGACGTGAATTTTATTTTGATCGATAAAGGTAACAAAAGATTTTATACGAGGTGGTAGTTCAATGAGTAATATGACATCCGTATCGACGATGCCCCAGATGGTGCAGGCCCCGGTCACCGCAGGGCCCAGACCCATGTCCATGCCGTCGACGGGTCCATCCATTACCGTGCAGGATGTGGTTCGGATTCTCAAACGATTTTTGTTTTTGCTGATAGGGATTTTTACCCTTGTGATGATCGCGACGATCGTGGGCACCTATTTTTGGGCAAAGTACTATCCGAGTTATCGTGCAGTCGGATTGGTTGAAGTTCGTTCGCCGATCGCGCCTCAGGCGCTTCAGAGTGAAACGATAACGAGCAGCAAGGACATTATCGAGCAGCACATCAATACCCAGGCGGCGAGGATTCGTTCCCAGGGAATTTTGCAGAAGGCGATCAATGCTCCGCAGGTGAAGGATACGAATTGGTATCGCTCATTCGGTTTGGACACCAATTCGGCTCAATTGGACATGGAAAGCCGGCTCTCGGCGGCTCCGATTCGCGACACATGGTTTATTCAGGTTAGTTTTGTCTGGCGCAATCCTCAGGAATGTGAAACGATTGTGAACGCGGTTCTGGATGCTTATCTGCGGGACGCCAAGAGCGGATCGCAGGAAAAGACGCGTGTTGAACTTGACCAGTACCAAAAGCGGGGGAATGATCTTCGGACGGAATTGCGCCGCAAGGTCGAAGACCAGGAACGATTCCGGGCCTCTCGCAATATTCCTCTGATTGAACAGCGTCGGACGAATATCGGTGATGAAGTGACGGCGTTGACTGGGCTTTTGGCAGAGGCGATGACACAGCGGGACCAGGCCCAGGCGCTTTATGAAATGTACAACCAGGCCGGTGCGATGGAACGGATGGCCGATACGCCGGAGATGCGTTTTCAGGTGGATAATGATCCGATGGTGCGATATTACACGGGACAATTGGCCGATTTGCGAATCGCGCTGGAGGCGAGCAGAGAACGCGGCAGCAGGAACCGGAACGTCAAAGACCTCGATAATCGCATCAAGCTGGTTGAAAAAGAACTCAACGCGAAGAAACGCGAGGCGATTTCGAATACATTTCGTGATATGCGGGAACGCACCCGCGTCCAGCTCGATACGATCAACATGCAGGTCATCGGGCTGCAAAATCGTTTCGCTGAGAAGAAAGCGGAATTATCCGAGCTTGAAGCGCAGTTGGCGAAGTATCTGACGACGGAACAGGAAATCGAAATTTTACGTAAGCAGCTTGAAACGGTCGAAGATTATGTTCTGAAGCTTCGAATACAGTTGGAAAATCCGGAACTGGTTCGTGTGTCGATTGCGGCGCCTGCGGTTCGTCCGCTCGAACGAAGCAATCCCAAGTGGGCGGTGAATTTACCGGCGGGTTTTGTTCTTGGATTACTTTTGGGCGTAGGTCTGGCATTTATGCTCGAGTTCATGAGCACGACCGTCAAGACCCCCGCGGACGTTTTGCGACAGCTTCACATGCCGTTGCTCGGTCAGATTCCCTCACAGGACGAAGAAGAATCTTCACCGGCCCAGATGCACAAGGTCCTTCTGGAATCGCCTCACAGTATGCTGGCGGAGAGCTTCCGGCAATTGCGGGCGAATTTGCTTTTCTGTGCGCCGTCGGAAGGACAAAAGAGTATTCTGGTGACCAGTTGTTCGCCGATGGAAGGCAAGACGTGTATTTCGGTCAATCTGGCGACGTCGCTGGCGTTGGCGGGCCGAAAGGTGCTGCTGGTGGATGCGAATTTCCGCAGACCGGTCCTTGTTCATGCCTTCGAGATTAAAAATGCCGCCGAAGGGCTGAGCAATATTTTAATCGGTCACAAAGACCCCGCTTCGTTGATCCAGAAGACGCAGCATCAAAATCTGGATGTTTTGCCGGCAGGGCCGTTGCCTCCGAACCCGGCGGAATTGCTTAGCGGAGGATATTTGAAGGAGTTTATCCGACAGTTTGGCGAAAAATACGAGACCATCATGTTCGATGGACCGCCGATCCTCGTGGTCAGTGACGCGATGGTGTTGTCCACGGTGGTGGATGGGGTGGTTATGGTGATTCGTTCGGGCCTAAGTTCGCGTGGCGCGATCGGCCGTGCGAAAGATCAACTCAAGCGGGCCGGTGCGAAGCTGCTGGGAGTTGCGCTCAACGATGTGAAAATTACCCGAGGCGGGTACTTCCGTGAGATGTACAAGACTTATTATGAGTATCAGACGCCGACGGCTGCCATTGAAAGCGGCCAGGAGACTCAGAACGGCTGACAAACAGGCTGAGGATTGAAAATAACGTGCCGGGGCAATGGATGACGAGTTGCCCCGGTTTTTTATTCGGCGAGAGGAGGGATATCTGTTTGACTACCTTTGCGGACGATTTTATAATCACTTGATGTAAAAAGGCCTAATGAATATGATAGCAGGGAAAAAAATATGTACAGTCAGACGCGGGCAGTGAGAAAACGGGTAACGAGTGTCCTGTTCCTTTTTCTAATAATGACGTTAGCGGCGTTTGGGGGATGTACTGAACGCACTACGATCGTTAACGATTCGGCGAGTAATGGGACATCGGCGGAACAATCTTCCGGGGTCGATTCGGTTGCGATTCTGGAACGTGTAGCCGTCGAACAAGCCATTACCGCGACGACTCGAACCAGTACGGCGCCGGTCGGGCCGGTCGTAGGCCCTGTGAGTATCTCGCAGGATGAAATCAAACGCTACACCCCCGATCCGACAGAGAGCGACGTGACCGATATTCAACGCCCTCATCAGGTCAGACTTTCGTTGCAAGACAGTATCTCCAGGGCGCTGGCCAACAATTTCCGAATCAAGACGGAGGGGTATGGTCCCGCCATCAGCGCGATGGATATTCTCAGCGCCGAAGCGGTGTTCGACGCGGTCTATTTTTTGGATGCGAATTGGGAAAAGACGGACCGCCCGGGGTTGGGCGACGCCACCAATGTTATAACGAGTGGTTACGCCGCATCGAAAGGCGATCAGCGGACGATGACGACCGGATTGCGAAAAGCCATGCCGACCGGGGCGATTCTGACGGGGGCGTACAATCTGAGCCGGGTGAATAATTCCCAGCTTGATCTTGCGAATATCGATCCGATTTATTCCGACAGTTTTCTGGTTGAGCTTCGCCAGCCGATTTTGCGAGGCTTTGGAATCGATGTGAACCGTGCGGGGATCGACGCGGCGAAAAATAATCAGAAAATTTCCAAGTATCAATATCGCCGGACGGTTCGCGATGTTTTATTTGATGTGGAACAGGCGTATTGGCGGCTGGTTCAGGCCCGGCGTAACGTGGTGATTCAAAAGACGCTGGTCGATCAGACGGAAGAGACTTACAAGTATCTCAAACAACGGGAAGATTACGATGTCTACTCGGTCCAGATCACTCGTGTTCGGGCGCTTCTTGGAACGCGAATCGCGGAATATATCCAGATCAAGAACTCGGTAAAGGATGCCGAGGATCAGCTCAAGACGTTGCTTAACGATCCGGAGTTGAATCTGGGCGAAGATATCGAAATTATCCCGACGGACTTCCCGACACTCGGACCGCTGGTTCTGGATCGTGTCAGTGAAGTGCAGGCGGCGCTGGAATGCCGGTCCGAACTTCATGAAGCCAAATTAAGGATCGAGAACGCCCGGATCAACGTCGCCGTGACGAAGAACCAGGCGCTTCCGCGATTTGACATGATTTTCCGATATACGCTCAACGGGTTGTCGGATAACGCGGGCAACGCGTTCGATCAGATGAGCACGAGCGATTTTCAGGATTATTTCATCGGAATTAATTTTGAATATCCCATCGGCAATCGCGGTCCGCGAGCCGAACAGAAAAAAGCGATTCTCCAGCGGGATCAGGCAATCGCGGCCCTCAAGCAGGTGATCGAAAATGTGATCCTGGAAGTCGATGTCGCGGTTCGCAATCTTCAGACGGCCTATTACCAGGTTCCGCCAAGTACGGAAGCGGTTCAGGCCGCCCAGAAGAACGTCGAGGCGATCATCGCGCGTATGACGAAACTTTCGCCGGAATATCTGGATGTTCAGCTCAATGCACAAAGCACGATGGCGGATGCCCGCAGAGCCTTGCTCAACGCTCTGGTGAATTACAATATTGCGATCGTTCAACTGGAGCGGGCGAAAGACACGATATTAAATTATGATAATGTTTCCATTCAAGCGGAATGCAAATAAACGAATTTATGGGTTTTAGCGCGCCCGAACAATTATTACGATATATCCTTGATCAAAGTCTTTTGCAGGAGCAGTTGAGTTCCAGATTGACCCTGATTGTCTGGGTCATGCTGGCGGCTTCCGCGGTCATCTGGATTTTTGTCGGACGAACCCACAAGGGATATCAGATCAGTTCGATTTACTGGCTTTGTTGCGGGATGGGCATCTGGCTGAGTCTCTATCGTCCGGTCGAGCGGATTGTGCCGACGGTGATTTTCATTCTTTCCTTTTTGAGTTTCATCTTCGCCGTCATTCCTGTCTGGATATATAAATGGCGCTGGCTCGGCGCCTGGCCCGGACATCTGCACAACCTTAGCGCGTCCTATCAGGTTCCCGGCGGCCTGATCACCAGTCTGACGGCGATTTCTCTTCTGGTTTTTTTTCTGGGGCTGTGCTATCTGACCTCGTTTGTCACCGTGGCGGGAAGCCTGCTGATTGGAATGTCCCTGCTCACGGTTTTCCATTACGATGATCGACTCGAAGTGGCCCTGGCGGGAATGGTGATGATCACACTGTCGATCGTGTCGCTTTTTTTAGCGCTCACCGGTGCTCGTTCCTGTTCCGCTCCGACGGTTTTGAACCTGGTGCTTATCGTGGTGGCCTTGATGTCGATCCACTGGATATGGCTCGGTCGCATCTGGCAGCAACAAAGGGTCAATGGTAAACCCCTGACGACCTCCGCCCGACTGGTTCCGCTCACCCGACATGTGGGAATCATGATGCTGGGTTTTGCGACGCTCCTGGGCATCAAGCAGTCGCTTTGGCCTATCATGCCGGTGGGCGGTTTTGACAATGCTCCGGGTCGGTTGATTCTGATCGGTATTTTTTCGTTGGTTTTACTGGCCTCCAATTTCTGGATATGGAGAAAAATGCAGCTTTTTTCTCTGGGCCTGCTGCTGGTGATGAACGTGTTTTCCGTCGGAATGTCTTTCCTGACACGTTTCCCCGGTTTTTTCAAACAATATTTCGAACCCCATTGGCCGCTGGTGATGGGCGGATATTTTCTTGTCGTGATCCTGATGGGACTGATCCTCTCGATCCGCCGACGCCGCAAGATGGTCTGGCCTGAGGGCTCGAAGAAGAGAGTTGGAAGTTAAAACGTTGTTTAACTTCGATCACTGACACTGTAGCTCTCAATCCCAACCCCAAAGCCTAAAGCCCGAAGCCCAGAGCCCGCCGTGTGGCCGAATGCAAAT
>JAAZAW010000292.1 GCA_012514125.1 Phycisphaerae bacterium
CCAAGGGGTTCATCGGCATTGAAAGATTGAGTTTTTTAAGAAGGAGCGAGTCATGCCCGCATGTGTTGACAAAGAAAAATGTACCGGTTGCGAATCCTGTGTCGAAGCTTGTCCGGCTCAAGCCATCTGTATGGATGACACCGGCAAAGCCGGTGTCGATGAGAGTGTTTGCACCGAATGTGGTATTTGTGTCGATGAATGCCCGATCGAAGCCATCAATATGAAAGATTAACCGACAAATTATAACGATTTTTTTCTTTCGATGAAACCCGGACTTTCAGGCCGGGTTTTTTACGCGCTAAATGCGATGTTACAAGCATATATTTCAGCATAGAATCGGGCGGTTTTCTATAAGCTTCGTCCGCCGTCGATACAGATGACTTGGCCTGTGATATAACGATTGGAAATAACCGCCAGGGTCATATCCACAACTTCCTCGACCGTGCCCGCTCGTTTCAGCGGAATTCGTTCAGGGAGTTTTATTTGTTCTGCGGAAGTGGCCCCTTCATGAAAATGAATCAAGCCCGGTGCGATCGCGTTTACGGTTGTCGTCGGTGCCAATTCATCCGCTAAGGCTTTGGTGAGCGAAATAAGCGCCCCTTTACTGACACTGTAGGCGAAAAATATTTTTCGTGGATTGAGACCCCATATATCGGAAAAATTCACGATCGCGCCCTGACGCCGGCGGAAATTTTCTTCCAGCTCTCGTGCCAGGCGGTAGGGGGCGGTGACGTGCAGGTCCATCATTTGCTGCCAGAGCTCGTCATCGGTTTGTGATAACGATTTGAAAATAAATTTCGAGGCGCTATTAATCAAAATATCAACGCCGCCAAAATCATCCAGCACTGCGGTGACCATTTTTTTGATGCCTTTAGCCTGCGTCAGATCGGCGCGATATACCGAGCATCGTCGGCCCATTTTTTCAATCTGTGCCGCCAGTGCCAGGGCTTCTTCGCCTTGCGTATGATAGTGCAACGCCAGATTTACTCCCTTGCTTGCAAGGCGAATGGCCACTTCGCGGGTCAGTTTACCCGTTGCCCCGGTTACAAGCGCCGTTTTTTCTTTGAAATCAAAAGCCATGGCGTCTCTCAGTTTGTTATTCAGGTGTCAGCTAAAGGTCAATTACCTGTTGGAATCTGGTTTCAAAAATGATTTTACAGAAAAGCCATGATCTTTTATAGGATTTTATCCAAAGGTTTTACATGATCCGCTTGACGAACTCCCGGACAGTTGGTATTATTTGAACGTCGAGTCGGAAACGACTATTGGGCGTTTAGCTCAGTTGGCTAGAGCGCATCCTTGACGTGGATGAGGTCATAAGTTCGAGTCTTATAACGCCCATACTGCAAAGCCTTGTAATTCAATGAGTTACAAGGCTTTTTTGGTTTTTACTTGCCCCTAAAAATACGGTAGATCAGAAATTTTTTCCATACGTTCCGGATCGCTTTGTATTTTTATGGTCGTTTAACTTCCGGTGATGACCTGAAAAAGTTCATCCGGGGTATCGACGATGACTTTCGATCCTGATTCGATCAATTCCGCTTTTTCGCGGAACCCCCAGCTTACGCCGATGGCATACATCTGGGCTCGATTCGCCGTTTCCATATCGATCGATGTATCGCCCACATAGGCGGTTTGCGCCGGTGATACACCAAGCTCTTTGGCAATATTGATTGCTCCGGTTGGATCAGGCTTTCGCGGAATATCGTCGCGGTCGCCGTAAATGAGATCAAAATGAAATTTTGGAAACAGATGTTTCATGGTCAGCAAAACGAAATCATGCGGTTTATTCGACAAAATTGCCAGTTTGATTCCGGTATGGGCAAGTTTCTCAAGCATCTCGGTAATTCCCGGATAAGGCCGGGTTTTGTCAAAATAGTGCTCCGAATAGTGCTTGGTCATCAGAGAAATAAGCGTTTCGAGCAACGCCTGTTTATCGGCGGGCAACGCTCTTCGGCAAAGTTCGGTTCGCCCCGCACCGACCAGATACCGATAATCCATTACCGCGTGAGTCGGCAGCCCGAGTTGCGTCAATCCCCAATTGGTCGCATCGGCCAAATCGTCGAGTGAGTTTATCAATGTCCCGTCCAGATCAAAAATCGCGGCTTGGTATTTCATGATGATTAAATGATGTCCTTCCAATTAAAAACCTTCGTAGTGTGTAATTTTCTGCAAGGGGCGTTTCGGGACGTGCAGCCGATTTTCATCATCGAGCCAGTATTGAATCGAATCTTTCATTTCTTCCGCGACAGGCTGTTCCGCCGGATATCCCAATGCCAGGACCCCAAATATTTGATACTCATCGGGAATTGCAAAAAGTTTTTTCACATTGTCGCGATCCACCGATGCCAGCCAGCACGAACCAATGTCTTGGCTCCAGGCGGTCAGGATCATGTTTTCCATCGCCGCACCGGCGTCCGCCGCATTGATCCAGGTTATTTCACGGTCACGAATCAACACGATCACATACGCTTTAGGACTTTGTTCCGGGCCGGGGGTTCGTCGCGGTTGAACATACGCCGCCCATTTGAGCTGTTCGAGCATCCGTTTGCAATTTTCCGGTTCCTGTACAATAACAAACTCCAATATTTGCCGATTGCCTGCCGAGGGGGCGAGTCTGCCGGCATTGACGATCTGCTCCATGATTTCTTTGTCGATGGGGCGAGAATCAAAAAGGCGTATTGTCCGTCGTGTCGTTAGGGTCTGATAGATATCCATCGCTGAACTCCTGTCAGTTCGAAATATCAAACGTTTGTCCTTCTGGAAGTCATATCATAAACGATCTTCGGGAGCAATAAGTTTATTCAAACCGCCGGACTCATACCCTGCCAGATCGAGCGAGGTATATGTAAATCCAAGCTGCCGAAAACGCGTAAGCACCTGCTCACGTAACGCCGGATCGAAAAATCGTTGAATTTCCTGCGGGCTTACTTCGATTCTCGCCACCACGCCATGAACTCTCACGCGAACGATTTTAAATCCAAGTTCCAGCAGCAATCCTTCCGCCTGTTCGATCTGGGCGAGCAACTCCGAGGTGATGGGTTGGCCATAGGCGATCCGTGTAGCCAGGCATGGACTCGACGGCGCATCGTAGTTGGGCAATTTCCATTGCCGAGCCAGCAGCCGAACCTCTGCCTTGGTAATATGGGCTTCTTTGAGCGGGCATCGAATTCCCAGTTCCGACATTGCTCTTGCCCCGGGGCGATAGTCAAATTGGTCGTCCGCGTTTTCTCCAGCCACCACTGCACGTAACTGATGTTCCTCCGCCAGATTCTGAAGGTCCTGGAGCAACGCTTTTTTGCAAAAGTAACATCGCTGGGCGGTATTTTTAACAAATTCCGCCACCCGGCAGGAGTGATCGGAAGTAAAAATGTGTCTGGAACCGATCAATTGAGCGATTTCCTGTGATTGTTTCTTTTCCCATGCAGGATGCAGGGGACCTTGGGCCGTAACAGCCAATGTGTTATCGCGTCCAAGAGTTTGCATCGCCAATTTCAATAAAACAGAACTATCAACTCCGCCGGAAAACGCCACCAGAACGCTTTGCAAACTCCGAAGTTCATCCGCTGCGCGGGCAACTTTTTTTTGCAACATATTTAGATCAATAGTTTCACTCATCATTGTTCCTCCTGCCAACTTGTAGATTGGCTGGCGAAATATAGAAAGTAACTTCTATCTTAATTTTAGGCCAGCCATACCCCCTGAGTAAATAACCTTTCGATCCCAAAAGAGGTTTGTTGGGGCGATACATTTATCGTAAGAAAATCGCTGTAAAGCGAAGCTTCTCGGATACAAATTAAAAATGAACGATTAAACTCAGCAATTATCCGGTAATGGCAGTTTCGATCTGCTGGTAAGCGGGCGGCAAGACCAGAGATGAGGGCTGCATTACCCGTTTGTAGTCGAGCAGTGTCGGATCGGTATTGCGGAGGAAAACGATGTCCCAGAAGTCAATATTGCGAATTTTGTATCGGAAATCGACTTCGAGTTTTGCTTCCTGAAGGAGTTCATGAAAGTTCAGGTCGCTTCGCCAGCCGACTTTGACGAAGAAGGGGCAAAAAACTTTTTCAAGCCAGGCCATTAGACGGAAACCGGACTGAAAATGATTGATAATGACAATCCGACAGCCCGGCTTTCCAACCCGTTTGATATGATTGAGCAGTCGAACCGGATCGGAAACCACTGTAACCACCAAGCTTACTAAAATATGATCAAAGCTGTTGTCTTTGAAGGGTAAAAACATGGCATCGGCGATGGCCAGCGAGGCATTTTTAAAGTCATTTTTGACAATTCGTTCCTGTGCTTTAGCCAGCATTCCCTCGGAGATATCGATACCGGTCACATGGCAATCACGGGGATAGGTTTCCAGTGAAACTCCCGTTCCGATCCCGATGTCGAGCACACGGTCGCCGGGTTTGATGTTCATCCGGCCGATAGCGTCACGCTGGCGGCGACGAATCATGTTGGCGGCAATCTGGTCGTAAAAGTGAGCCTGAATATTGTAAATTTTTCGTGTTGAATGTTCTTGCATACCCATAAGCAGCATCCTTATTTAATGTTGTATTTCCCTGAGTTTATCGCGAAAAATAAGGAATAGCAAGGGACTTGCTATTGAAAATTTTATTGCAAAAACATCGATTAAACCCTTTTTTCGGCAAGTAATGGAACGTCTTTTATTTATATGGAAAAGTTAAGGAATTAGTTTTACAATTCGAGCGACGATGATAAAGCATGATTCCAATTTGACTAATCGACTTGACGGTTTTTCAAGTCACCGTTCGGATGAAAGAACATTTCGTTGCGGATATTTCATCTTTACCGCAGTTTTTTTCATCGCCGGACTGACGGCGGTGATGTTGCCGCTTTGGATGGTGTATCGATCCATCGATCCGCAGGAACAACGGGAATTAATTTTACAAAGCGAAATTATTTACATAAGCACCAGAAAGATTCTGTTCTGGCTTATTTTTTCATTGACCAGTCCTGTGATCGTTGGAGTATTGTACCTGATTTCCCGTGGCCGATTAAATCGGCTTGGACCTTGCGGGCATCGGGAAAACAGGTTCGATTTATGGAACAGACATCCATTTTGGCGAGCGATTGCGGCGATACCGGTGGGGGGGATTGTTGTCTGGTTGATTTTGCATCTGGACATGCAATGGGCTGATCAACAAATACCCGGCGGAGTGGGGCTTATCGATTTAGGTACGATGTTCCTTGGGTCGATGATTGGTCCATTGGCGATGGTGGCTGTATTGTTTTTGACTGTGATTTTGTGCATGATTTGGCTATGCGGTTCACCGAAGGATATGAACATAACGGCGGCGGAGGGAAAAAACGAATGATGCCCATAATAATTTTTATGGCGGTTTCGGGGATCTTGTTTGCGGTGGGGCTATTGATTTTCCAGCCCCGAAGATCATTTGGGGCGTCTGTGCTGGCGGTGGGGTTGGTGTGGATCGGCGCGATATTGAATTTGGTGGTGTTAAGCCGAGAGGG
>JAAZAW010000036.1 GCA_012514125.1 Phycisphaerae bacterium
CCGATGGCCAATACCGTGGCTGAGTGCGACAAGCTGGTGCAGAAGGCGGCAGAGAAGAATTTGAAGATCATGGTCGGCCAGACGCATCAATATTATGCGGCGCTCATCATGGCGAAGCGATTATTACAGGAAGGCAGGATCGGGAAGCTGACGATGATCGTGGATACGATCTACGGTTATTATAACTGGGAGAACCGGATCCCGTGGTTTCTGGACCCGGCCAAGGGGGGCGGCGGTCCATTGATGAATACGGGTCCGCATCAGATCGACCATCTGCTTTATCTGGCGGGGGCTGATCCGGTGTATGTGCGGGCATGTGTGGGACATAATCGTCAGGAGTACAAGGTGGAAAGTGACATTATGGCGTATGTGGAATTCGCCAACGGGGTTGCTGCCACATTGCTCCTTTGCCAGGGATACACTTTTAAAACCGATCAAATTTGTCTTCGTCTGCTCGGGACCCAAGGGATGATGGAGATTGATCCGTGGGGAAATATTCAGATTTCGCACGGAGCAACGACGGAGGAAGTGGTTTGTGAATTTGTAACGGGCTATGAGGGTGAATGGCAAGATTTGGCGTCTGCAATCACACGGAATACGTCGCTTGGGTGCGATGGGGAATATGGGAGAAGTGTCGTAGCGTTGATCGATGCCATTTACCGCTCAGGCCGGGAAGGTAAATCGATCACGCTATCGAGTGGCGAGAAAGAGTCTATCAAAGGATAGAGAATACGAATTGGTTCAAGGCTAAGGAGAGAGGACACGTTTCCTTGCGTTGCCTCGGTGTAAAGAGTCCTGAAACGAAATTCAGAACATGGTGATGTTAAAAGCGTGCGAAAAAGATGATCGCCAAGATTGCGATCGCCGTTTTGTCGTGATGTTCTGGTGTGGTTGCTCGGAACTTCCGATAGGTTCTGGGATTACAGGCTCAGAGGCAGGGCGGAAGGACAGATTCCCGTCTTGCCGGAGCGTTATTGTATTCACTCCTTTGCTGTATGAATGGTAAGGAGATGTTCGATAGCAAAAAGGGTTGGCGAAAAGGATTTTCGTCAGGCGAGAGACGCCGGGAAGCGAATTGAATCAGAAATAATGTGTCTCAATCAAAAGGAATAAATTATGAAACACAAAAACGATCGTATCCATTCCTCAAAACCTGTCGCGTTTACGTTGATTGAACTGCTCGTTGTTATTGCCATTATGGCAGTATTGATTTCTTTGTTACTGCCGGCATTGGGTAAAGCAAGGGAAACGGCGAAGCAAGTCGCCTGTATGAGTAATCTCAGACAGCTTGGTGTTATGTTTGCCATGTATTCGACAGATTATAATGGTTGGCTTTGTCCACCCCAAAGTCAGGGTATTCTTGAGTCGAAGGTGCCTCCCACTCCAGTTCCCGATTTGTACAATGTTCCCTATCCGATATTATTGAAGGATTATTTAAAAGATCCTCGTATGGGTAAGGTTGCTCCTATAGCAGGTGCTGGCCCTTATACTTGGTCGATCATGTCCGGAAATCAACATGGAGGTTCCTCTGTTTTGCAATGTCCAAGCAATACGGTTACGCCGATGTACTATGTCTGGCAGCCTCATTACGCGATGAACTTCTATCCCTGGGCATACGCGCTGAACTCTGAGTATTCAAGTCATAATCCTTCGTGGCTTAAGGAAGATCAGGTGCAGCAACCTTCAAAGATTATGCGGCTAATCGATTGGAAACAGAGTACCCGGGTTGATCTATTATATAATTTTATTGCTTCCTATGATGGTGTTGCTATGTCTGCTGGAAACTTTCATAACAATGGGATGAATTTTCTTTACTTCGACGGCCATGCGTCATGGTATGCGTTCAGAATGCTCAGGGGCGCTTCCAATAGACTTAATCCACCCTGGTTTTCGCAGCCTTAAAAACGAAAAAGTCTTTGCTGGACAATATCTAATCTGTAGTTCGAGCGACAACAACTATTTTTAGTAGATAAGGAATACTATGCTCAAAAGTTTGATCGTTTTCCTGGGGTTGGCGGTGGCTTCTGCGGTATCGGCTGAGACGAACAATGATGGGCCGACGTTGGATTTGAAATTTGAAGGGCCGATGACGATCAAGGCCAGAGGGGAAGAGATCAAAATCGCCGGGCCGTTTGCAAAAGCGCCCGATGGTAAGAGCGGATTGGCGGTCGGCAGTGCGCAAAACCAACCACGAATTCCAGCGGCGGAATTTCTGGGTGAAAAGGGAACGGTCATGATTACGTTTATGACCAAGCCGCGGAAGCCGGAAAATTCGCTACTGAATCGCCATATTCTGACGTTGCGAGGTGACGGTAGGGAAACACTTTTCTTCTATCAGTCCGGAAGTGAATCACTCTTGATTGCCTTCAAGAATTATAATGATCCTAGTGCGCTTAATTCCATCAAACAGCTCGAATTTGACACGTGGCATCACGCTGTTTGTACCTGGGACGGTTTGGTGGTGAAATATTATTTGGATGGAGTATTGCAGGGAGAATTTCAACAGCCTTATACTCCGAAATTTCCCGAGAGTTCAACTTATCTTTATATGGGACCCTATATTGACGGCGCGACAAATCCGAATCCCTGGAATGAGGATAGTTGTCTGATTCACCAGATCAAGGTTTATAAACGCGCGTTGGCTCCGGAGGAGATTATGGCGGCTGCAGGGATTGAAGCGGTGGATGCGAGCAAAGACTTCAAGACCTTCCTGGCGGTACCGAAGGTCAGTGCTGCGCCGGCGATGGATGGGATGTTGAACGACGAGGTCTGGCAGCGGGCGTCGTCGATGATTACCTTGATCGATGGACAAAAGCCGGAAGAATCTTTTTCTTACAAGGATAACAATCCGAAATTCTGTCATGATGGAAAGACTTTGTATGTGGGATTTTTAAGTCAATTTCCCGCGACGTATAA
>JAAZAW010000293.1 GCA_012514125.1 Phycisphaerae bacterium
CGATGGCCATTGCCAACGCGGTTTAATATCCTATTTCCCCAGCCAATTCGGACTCACGTACAGAATAATCGCCAGACACATCAACACCCCGGCCGCCAGACGCCTGGCGAAAACCGCACGAGTGGTTTTCTGTTCGATATGCTCGTGCCCCATCTTCGCCAACAATGCCCCGAGTACAATGGAAAAAATACCGCGAGTCGATTGAAGAATATTCCCGAAGACCACCCCCACCATCGCGAACGACGCGAAAAGAAAAAACATCGCCGTCAGCCACGCCAACGCGAAAGGCACGGCATAACGAATATTGTCTTTCGACCATCCCCCCACCCTGGGCAGCAAAATCAAACTGAACACCCCACAAAGAACGTAGCTCAGACACACCCCAAGAAAAACACTGTGCAGCGTCGTCAATCCGCTGCCGCAAAATCGATCGACCAGAATTTTGATATTCATGTCGCTGAGCGAATAAAAAATACACGCACCAAGAATAAACACCAGACTCCGCCAGGGCAACGACCCGCCGGTGTGATTGAGCACAAACGCCGAACTCACGCAAACAAAAATCCCCGCCCATTGCATCGGCGCAATCGGCTGATGCATGAGCATTGCGGTCAGCATCGCCAAAAAAACAATTTTCAACGCCAATAACGGCGAAAGCCGCGAAGCATCGGATGATTTAAGTGCGGCGAAGAAAAAAAATTGACCCAGAAGATAAAAGCCGCTTACACTCAGCAGCGGCCAGACATACACGCCCGGTTCCGGCAAATCGCGCCGCCAAAGCCAGGGCAAAATAACAGCGGAAATGACACCCATAACGATATGACTCAAAATCAGCAGTTGCAGAGGACCACTATGGTGGCGAACCACATATCGACGGGAAAAGATATAAGACCCCGACTGGGTCAGCCCTGCGATCAGCCCCAGCACAATACCGGCAATCAACATTTTTTACTTCCTTCTTCTACGCTGTCGTTAAATCGTGTTGCATGTTAAACCCTTCGGTCGCTAAACAAACCCAAAGCCCAAATAGCGACACAATTTCATTCAAATCCCATTAAATAATACTCACAAAAGGCCTGTCGAAAGATTAACAGGAATTACCGGTGTTTATGTTTTCAGCAGGATACCGGGTGCATCTGCGGGCGAAGCAATCCGACTGATCGGCTACCGGGCCTTTGTTCAATCACTCGAATCAAGAGTCGTCATCCCCCATGATCGACGTGAAAATCCTTTTCATACACGCTCCTCGCCCCCGTTCGGGTCTTCTCTAAGCAGCAGGCTGTTTTTCCCCTTCAGAACAATGTCCACCATCCGTTCCGTCGCCAGTGACTTATATTCCTGAAGATCGCGATTTTCGAGCGGATAAATGGACATGTCGTTACAAAGCCGAGCCGCCCGGGCGAATCTTTTCCCGCAGGCCAGCCGATTGATGTGCGTAAAGATACTCTTATTGAAGCCGAACCACTTCATTTGCGGATACAGATACAATTCGATGGCCTGCTGGTGGACCGGATACGGATTTTGCAGCAGCTTTCGGATGGTTTTGCGATTCGCCGGATTCGTCAGTTGATCCGCCATCATCTCCCAATAAAGATGTCCCTGAATCAGTCCCGTTCCGGTTCGGGCGATCTGCTGAGGGATAAAGTGATTATGGGCGACCGTATCTGCCGCCAGGTGGGTCAGAAAACCGTAGGCAAAAGCCCGAGTTCGATCCTGTTCGGCGTTGGCCAGCAAACGCAGAGCGCCGGTCCAGTGATGACTTGTTTTACGCCGCCGACTCATCTTTTTGGCAATCATGACATCCGCCAGAAGGTTCCCCAGAACAAAATCGTTCCTGTATCGAAGGAGAATCGCCCCCACTGCGGAAACCAAGACCACCGAGTGATTTAAAATCGTCTCTGCCAGTTCGACATGGGTCGCAAGCCCCCAGCCATACGTCGTTTCCGTTATGCCAAAAACCGCCAAAACCGCCAAGATTACAATTATCATTACTTTAAAGTCCCGTCATCACCCTGAGCAGGACAACTCCCCGAAATTTTTTCATATCTTCTTCGGGCCTGGTGTCCTTGAGTTCCTGAAATTCTTCTGCACTTCGCGTCCAGGAACGTTATAATAGTATCTGTACGCTGATATTAAATTTATAATTGAAATTATATACACAGCGATGTTTGTCTGTTGAAAAAACTTCTAAAAATATCTTAGCGGAAGGATCGCTATGTTGCAATGTAAAGATTGTGAGTTTTGTCTCCGGGATAATCTTGGGCGGGTTGTACTGCGCTGTGACCCTTTTTCCAATATCAAAGAGCCTGAATGCCTGCAAAAATGGAACCTTTTGAAACTCGATATCATGGTTCGCTCTTACCAATCCACATTGAATTTTTATCAAAAGCTTGCCCCTCTTCAGGAAAAAATGCTCAAGCACATCGAGCGGGAAATCGGCGATATCGAAGAAGCGGATCAGTGGAAATACAAAGCGGATGAAAATGACGCCGACGAAGACGACCGGGACGATTTGAATCTGTAAAAAATTCATCAGCCGTCAGTTCTCCTCTATCAGTCCGAAAAATGGCTGAAAACTGAAAACCGACGGCTGAAAGTTCAACGCTTATCTTATTGATAAATATATTCGTTGCCGACTGCGGGAGCTTCAACCAAAGGCTGATCAAATTTTACAACCACCCGCTTGACGGAAGGATTATACCATTCACTCCGATAAACCGTGCCGCGAACGTGATTATGGACGATATCGAAACTGCCGTTGACCACTTTCGGATACATCAATCCCAGTTCGATTTCCTGGCCCGGCCAGACGTTACGATCGTTGCCCACCAGCATGGCGGCCCCGTTTGAATTCAAATCCACCATCTGGGCCTGCATCCCGCCGCGGGTGTTCTGAAAATACATCTGTCCTTCCCATGAATACCGCAGTCTCGGTTCCCGTCTTCGATCTACGTTTGCGATCATCTTTTGAAATCTCCCATTACGATAGCTTGCTATGAGTTCGCTTTTATGAACGACACTAGCTACTTCGTCAGAAAGCAATGATCGCTTAACATAGAGAAGACATACCGTTGTTAATTTAGGGCAAATAGGCAATTAACGAAAATTTCAGGGCCGATAATATCCCAGATTATCCAAAGGACAAAAATACGACATTATAGATCGAAAATTTTTATAAGTTACACCACACAACAGAGATAAACTTGACAATGGAGTTATAATTTTGTTAAATTATTGACGTTCAAAATTTACTGCAAGTCACATTCAATGAGTGAGGTGTCAACAGAGAGAATTCAGCGAAACATTAAATTGAATTTGTCTCACTTCCTGATTCCATTCATAAACAAACCGGTTTCAGGCTGTCGAGCAACGAGAAAACAGACCCATGAGTGAAAAAATATCTCTGGAAAAAGCAGCCATACGCATGGCGAATGTTACCATTTCAGGACATTTTGTTTCTGAAGGTCGCCTGCCCCCTTTTCGTGGTGCCACGCTTAGAGGAGC
>JAAZAW010000294.1 GCA_012514125.1 Phycisphaerae bacterium
CAGCCGTTCGGAGTGGGGCCGCAAGTGGAACGAACGGATCTTCACGGTGGTGGGCACGTGCCGCAAGCAGGGCCGTTCCGCATGGCAATTCCTTCAGCAGGCCATCCATGCCCACTATTTTCATAAACCCGTCCCCTCGCTCTTACCCCACGGAGCCTGAACGGTTACCAATCAATTATCAGACGCAGTTTTAGAAAAACTATTAATGAAATTAACGATATTGCCCATAGGGAAAATAGGATGAAAAAAAGGCGGCGGGAGCGGGAATATATATCCTTGATTTAATCATGGCGCGTCAGAGAGTCTGTTCGACAGATGGATTGAATCTGTTCCGGGGTCAATCGGTTCCAGGAATCGGCGGCGGTGAGAATCGTTCGGCTGGTGCGGAAAACCTGCATCAATTCCTTCCCTTCCTCGACGGACCCTCCTGGCCCGTCTGATCTGAAAGGAAATCTTATGCCGGATACGTTGCCCCCCCGCTACTTTTCCCTGCGAGCAAAATGAATAAACACATCTTCCAATTTCACCGGAATCGGTCGAACCTGAAAATGGTCGAATCCCCCATTTTTCAATACCGCGTTGATCTTTTCAACATCCGACTCCGGCGAGGAGCTGAACAGGTGAAGTTTTCTTCCAAAAAATACCGTCGGACCGACATGCTCTTCGATCGCCTTTTTGGCCTTGAGATAATTCGGACACATCACTTCGATCAAAATCCCTTTTTCCTGTTCCGTCTGCTTCTGGAGCTGCTCAGGTGTCCCCATCGCCACGAGCTTGCCCCCGTTAATCATCGCCAGCCGGTCGCAAAACTCCGCCTCATCCATATAATGCGTCGTCAACAACAGCGTAATCCCCAACTGCCTCGAAAGAAATCGAACGATCTCCCAGAATCGATCTCGCGCCAGCGGATCGACCCCGCTTGTCGGCTCATCGAGAAAAAGCACATCCGGCAGATGCACCATCGAACACGCCAACGCCACACGCTGCTTAAGCCCCACCGGCAGATCTTCCGTCATGCGCCTTTCAAACCCACCCAGCCCCACCATGTCCAGCAATTCAGCACTGCTGAGCACCGGATGATTCTGCTTGCCGTAGATGCTGCGATAAAGCTCAAGATTTTCCCGAACCTCCAGATCGCGATAAAGCGAAAATTTCTGCGACATATACCCAATGCGATTTTTCAGGCTGTTACGCTGATGAAGAATATGATAGCCCGCGATAAACGCCTCTCCGCTCGTCGGCTCCAAAATACCGCAAAGCATCTTGATCGCGGTCGTCTTGCCCGCACCGTTGGGACCGAGAAATCCAAAAATCTCACCCGGAAAAATATCGAAATTCACATGGTCCACCGCCGTGAAATTGCCGAATTTCTTGCACAGGTCCTTCACCCGGACCACCGGCTCGTCCCTGCGCAAATTCAATTGAATCGTTTTCTCGCCCAGACGCGCAAAATTCGACCGGATCAGGTCCTGGTCATCCTGCTTGGCCAAAAGTTCCACAAAGCGCGACGTCAGATCGTCCTTACCCGTCTGAGACTGAAGTTCGGAGGGATCGCCCGAAAGCAATATCCGACCCTGATGCACCATCGCCACCTGATGACATCGCTCCGCCTCATCCAGATAGCTCGTCGCGATAATCACCGTCATCCCCTCGTTGGCCACAAGCTCATTGATGATCGTCCACAAATCACGACGCGAAACAGGGTCCACCCCCATCGTCGGCTCATCCAGAATCAAAATCCGAGGATGATGAATCAGCGTACAGCACAAAGCCAGTTTCTGCTGCATCCCTCCGGAAAGATGACTCGCCAGACGATCGGGAAATTTCTCCAGGTGGGTAATTTCCAGCAATTGACGGGCGCGAGATTCAATACGATCACGCTCGACATGATAAAGATCGGCAAAAAAATCAATATTCTGCCGAACCGTCAATTTGGGAGATAAAACCAGTCCAAGACCCTGGGGCATGAACCCGACCAGGGTCCGGATCGATTCAGGCTCGGCGATAACGTCGTGGCCAAGGATATAACACTGTCCCCGACCACGATCGGGCCGACTCAGACCCGCCAGAATCTTGAGCGTCGTACTTTTGCCCGCTCCGTCGGGACCGACAAATCCAAATATCTGACCCGAATGAATCGTCAGATCGATCCCATCAATCGCGGTAACGTTCCGGTAAGTCTTGTGCAGCCCTTGGGCGACAATGGCAATGGACTGGTCAAAATGGCCCAAATTGTTTGATTTCATTCGCTTATCGTAAATCGTTCGGTTCACACCATTCGGCTTGAGGGTCCACTTTAATGACCGCGTCCGCAGGCATGCCCGGTCTGAACAGCCGAGAAGAATTGTCCACTCGAAGCTCCAGACCAAAGACCATTTTCACTCGCTGTTGAGGTGTGTCAACTGTCTTGGGCGTAAATTCCGCCTGCTGATTGATCTTCGTCACCCGGGCGTCAAAAATCGTGTCGGGAAACGCATCGAGAAAAATCCTGGCAGGATCGCCCAGCTTCACCTGACTGTATTGCTGATTAGGCAAAAAACCTTTCAGATAAAGCTGATCGAAATCCACCAGCACCAGAACCGTCGAACCCGCCGAAACAACCTCGCCCGGCTCTGCCACCCTGCTGACGACCATCCCGTCGCACGGAGCGACAATTTGGGTATCCTTCAATTGAATCTGGCAGATTCGTTCGCTCGCCTTCGCTGCCGCAAGCTGAGCCTGGGCAATCCCCACACCCGCCTTGGCCTGGCGAACCGTGCTTTTCATCACGGCCACATCGTGTTCCTGCATCTTGATTTCAGAAACGCGCGACTCCGCGATTTTATGGGCGTCACGGGCCTGTTCGAGACGAAGCTGCGCCATCCGCAATCCCGCCTCCTGGGCCTCTAATCCATTACGGGCAAATGTATATTCCAGATCGCTCGCCGCGTTCGCCCGCTGGAGTTTATCCGCATGTTCGAACTCCGTTTTGACCTTGTCACGCATCGCCCGCGCCTGATCCACCGCGGCCTCCGCCTCCCGAACCGCCGCCAGGGCTTGTTGAATACTCAATTTCGTCTGAAGCCGTACCAACCCCAAACCAATTTCCGACTTGGCAAGCTGCGACTCGGCACGACAAACCTGTTCCTTCGCATTATCAAGATTGTGTTGCGCCTGATTCACGTTGGCTTGAGCCTGCTCCAATGCTGCCTGAAGGTCGGTTGTCTCAAGCTCCACCAGAAGCGTTCCCGCCCGAACTTCCTGCCCCTCGTGAACCAGAACCCGGGCAACCCGACCCGGCAATTTGGTTCCGATGGCGACTTCCGTTCCCTCGATCCGGCCATTGACCAGAATCACGCCCGTTCGATTACTTATATCGAGCCTGCTCAAAAATGAGGGAACACCGATAATGACGCCGGCTGCAATTCCAAATACTAATGTTGTTTGCGCAAGACTTACCTTTTTCATAATCAATAAAATTCGATATCCTTATTACATTTCAGCAATTTCGATTCGAAAAAATTCAAATCAACAAGAGGTCCTTTTATATCAGCGAATCAGGCAGATGTCCAGAAACTTCCCATCACATAAACAAATTGGTTTATAAGTAAAAACAATAATTTGTTTCAAAGACACCGATGCGGCAAATATAAACGTTGAATTATACTCTCTTATTCAAGAGATCAGGAACTTTTTTCCTAAAAGAAATTTCTGGGGCATAAATTTATGAGAGACGGGATTAAAAACTATGGCTTTATACAAAAATTAATTGATTTCTTCGTCGAAAAGCTCCCTTTGCCGTCCGCCCCGCAGTTCAGCGTGTTTTCTTTCCCTGAAAAACATCCGAACGGAACGTTTTTTCGACCGATTGTGTATTTCCTGTCGGCTTCGAGAGAAAAATCACTCAGACTGGTTTTTAGAATCGGGTTGAGTCACCGGCTGGGTAGAGGCCTTGAGATGGGTCCGATCGGCCTTATAAGCTGTGTTGTCCGGCGAGAGTTCAATGGCCTTGTCCAGGGCTTTTATGGCATTTTCCACATCGCCGAGTTTGGCGTAGCGATCGGCAAGAGTCTTCCAGTTGGCAGCAACGTCCGGTTCGACTTCCACGGCTTTTTTGAGGAAATTCAGGGAAGTCACCTGCGATTGGCGAACCTGAATCGCCGATCTTGAATCCGTAATCCGTGATAATTCGATATAAGGGTTTGCATCCTTCGGATTTAATAATGCCTGCGCATTGTAAACTTCAGCAAGGGCATCATAACTGAAAATGATCTGATTCAACAGTTCCATATCATCAACGTCTTTCTTCGCCATCTGTGTAGCTTGCTGAATGGATTCTTCAAGCGATTCGATCGCTGGGTCGAAGTTCGACTGCCCCACCTGAGCGCGGGCAAGGATTTGCTGGTGTTCAAAACTCAGCCGGCCCAACCGATAGTTTAATTCGGGAAGGAGTCTCTGATTTTCCGGATCGGAACTGTTCTCGGCAGCCAGGACCGCCTGCTTCATATAGTTTACCGCCTGCTCAAAAAGATCGGGATCGTAATTTTTTTCAACGGCTCGTCCGCGATACGCCAACGCAAGGTTGGTCAATCCGCCGATATGATTAGGCTCAAGACGTTCCACCAGATATTTGAGGTCTTCAATCGCCAGAGCAAAGGCATCCCTCGCCAGATAACAACTGCCGCGCCCATAATACACGGCGGGATCGCTCGGATTGATCGCCTTGTAACGGGTATAATATTCGACCGCCCAGATGGGATTGGTTCGTCGGTATAATTCCGCCAGCCCAAGCAGTGCGTCGGCGTTATCCGATTTGAGATTGAGAACTTGTCGAAAAATGGATTCGCTGGTTGATGCGTCACCCAAGTCCCACGACTGATGGGCAATATCCACAACTTCAGCCAGCAATTCATCGGCGC
>JAAZAW010000295.1 GCA_012514125.1 Phycisphaerae bacterium
CATACGGAATTGACTTATTGAATGCGCGGTACTTTAATGTCAATAAACTATTTCAGGCAGTATGAGCTTCGAAATCGGGATATCGTGACATTAGCCCCCGCGCACGAAGTAAATGGAATTAGTATCATAGGCTTTTGATTGAATCGTGCCGTCGTATTAAAATATCAAAATTTCGGTCGCCCGGGAAAGTCGAAGCGATGTGGGCGTCAGCAAGCCCAGGACTCTTCGACTTTCCTCAGGGTCCGAAACGACGATGCAATTCAACCCAAAGCGTACCATGATTGTTTCTCAGAATCAGGTTGAAAATCATATAATACGATGACCGATTGTTGCACCCAAAAAAGTAAAATGCCCCGATTGGGCGAAGTGTTGATCTCCAGGGATCGAATCGCCGAACGAGTCAAAGCACTGGCCGACGAAATCTGTCATTGTTATGGCGGTCAGGAGAATTCGGAACTGGTGATCGTGGCACTTATGACCGGATCGTTGGTCTTTCTGGCCGATCTGATTCGGCAGTTACCTTTACGGGTACGAGTGGCGATCATGGTCGTCAGCAATTACCCAGGCCGGTCCACCTCGGCTGAAGGGGTCCGGATCAATTATGATATTCAGGAAAATATCGCCGGCAAGGATGTCCTGGTGGTCGATGATATTTTCGATACGGGCCAAACCTTGCGGGCGGTCGTCGATCTTCTTGAAAAACGCGGAGTTCGAACCATTCGCATCTGCGTTTTACTGAAAAAGTTGATCGCACGTTCTGAAAATTTACAGCCCGACTTTGTGGGCTTCGAAATACCCAACAAATTTGTCGTCGGTTATGGTTTGGATTATGATAATCTGTTCCGCAATCATCCCGAAATTGCGGTTTTGGATATCGAGCATGGATGAAAGACAACAAAAACATACAGAACCATCGTTTTTAAAGCCCTCAGAGGCTTTATGTAAAGGGGACGACGAGAATACGCTCACCGCCGCCTGCCCCAGCCACCATCGCCTGACGGTCGGCGCCGGCCAGGCCTCTGTCGCCGGTTCAATTGCGGGCACGGTACCGGCCCACCTGATCAATGAAGACGAACAGATCATATTGGCGGTTAAACCCTCGCTTTGGTTTATTGTTTTTCATTCGGCGCCATTGATGATCCTTCTTGGATTGCTTTTGCTCGGATTCAGAACATTTTTCCCCTGTGATTTTTTTAACAATTGGTCTCGGACCATTCATCAAATTGTCGCGCTGGCCATCCTGGTCCAACTGGTCGTCTCGACACTGCAATGGATTAGCAGGCTTTATGTCCTGACCGATCGGCGGATATTGCGGATTCGGGGCATTTTCAATATCGAAATCTTCGAGTGCCCCTTGACCAAAATCCAGAATACCTATCTGATGTTCGCCTGGTATGAACGGCTTTTAAGTCTCGGCAGCATCTTTTTTGCCACAGCAGGCACTGCCGGAGTTGAAGCCTCGTGGGTCAATATCAATCAACCTCTGGAAGTACACGAATTGATCCGCAGTGCCATTCGAGACGCCCATGCTCGATGGCCCAACAGTCAGCCTTGATAAATATCCGATGAAATGTCGGTTTTTATTCTTCGATAAATCTCAGATCAAGGCTTTTCTAGTCCCGCTGAATTCCGAGCAATCTGGGGATGATGAAATATTTCAAAAATCTATAGCGGGTGGCTGCGGTATGCCCGCCGTCATTGTCGAGCCGGGCAAAGGTCGGATGCCAGGGAACATTCACGACTTTTTCCTTGTAAAGGTCCAGTTCTTCCTGCGAAAGATTGTCCGGCGGATACATGCCCGCCAAACCGGCAGGCTGAACCATATAGGATCCGTCAATGGTCCCCGTGACGGGGATAAAAGTCTTCAGAATGGTATCGTTCGGAGATGAGAGTACATAAACCTTGTTTTTGACGTGCTTCAGGCATTTGGTCAGATCGTAGTTGGTTGACAAGCTGCTGCCGAGCAGGACCATCGAATCGACCCTCATTCCTTCGGGCAGTTGCTCCACCGCCCACACTCCCACACCCGTGCCCGCCGACAGGCCGATGATATAGATGGGTTTGTCCGGATAGCGCCGGCGATAGTCGATAATCCGTTGGGTCATCTGTTCCGAACGATAACGTGCGTTGATGCGGATCATCTGATCGCCCAGGGGACCGGTGTAACTGGTCCAGGTGATATTTTCGACATCACCGCGAAATCCCGAACTTTTGAGGGCTTTGGGGACGGTATTTTTCCCAAAGCCCAGATTGCCGGCGCCGTCGAGATAATACACCTTGCCGTACCGTTCCCAATAGGTCGGGGTGGGTTTTGAATTCTTGAATGGGTTCGGCATCCACTGACAGCCGGTCAGCAATATCAACATCATGATTATCGGCTTGGTTAATCTCATCCCTGCAACCTCTATGTTTGAAAAAGAATTGTAAGTTTTCTTTTTAGATATCGATATACAAAAACTAATTATATCTGTAAATCGGGCCACGTCGATTGAAATTTTGGGGAGTTATGACTCACAACTTTTTTAGATTAATGAAAGATCGCGGTGGGAATAAAAAATAAAGCAAGGATTTAATTTGTATTTTATAATTAAACAGAAAGGGATTTGCCTTGAAAATAAATAAAAGTTTGTTTTTAATGGTGTTATGATTATTGGCTATTAGGCAACATGGACAGGTGGTGGGTATGGAGATAACGAGATTATACCGATTATTAAATTTAATTACGTTGTTACGATCAGGACGGCGATATGATCCGAATTCTCTGGCCCGGGAGTTGGGGGTGTCGAGGCGAACGATTTTTCGGGATTTGAATATCCTGACCGCCGCAAGAATTCCGTATTATTTCGATGAGGAAACAGGGGCGTACACGATCAGCCAATCCTTCTTTTTACCGGCGATTAACCTGACCATCGATGAAGCGCTGGCGGTCCTTTTGGCGACGCGAAAAATGATCGGCCGGATTCCCTTGCCGTTGTTCCAGCATGCCTCTCGTGCGGCGGTCAAAATCGAATCGTCCCTGCCGGGGATTATTCAGGATCATTGCGGATCGGTGATGGACAACGTCGAAGTTCGCTGGCCTGCGACTTCCGACGATCAGAGCCTGGATGAAAAGTTTCGTTCGCTTCGGATGGCGGTGGAACGTCAGCGCAAAGTGCTGATGGAATACGAATCGCTTTTTGAGGCGGGCAACGATCATCCGATGGGCAAAATGATCGAAATCGTCCTGAGTCCCTATCGGCTGGTGTTTATTCACCGAGCCTGGTATGTCCTGGGATACAGCGATTATCATAAAGAAGTCCGAACCTTTAAAATTTCCCGAATCAACTCGATCCGGATTCTGGAAGAAATGTTCGCGGCCCGGCCTGATTTTTCGCTGGAAGAATATCTCGGCGACGCATGGGTAATGATTCGCGAGGGCAAGCGATACAACGTCGAATTGTTGTTTTCCAGAAAGGTGGCGAGAAATGTCGCGGAAGTCAACTGGCATCGAACCCAGGAATGCGAATTTCTTGAGGACGGTTCGCTGCGATATCAGGTGACGGTCGATGGTCTGAGCGAAATTTCCTGGTGGATTCTCGGCTACGGCGATCAGGTGACGGTGCTCAAGCCCGTGAAATTGGCACAGATGATAAACTTGACGGCAGCAAACATCATGAAGATTTACACAAAGGTTTAATCCCAACTCCCCATCGTTGATGTGTGGAAGTCAAGATTGTTCAGGAAGGAGATCGGCCCGCGTCCCAGGGGACTTTCCCGATAGTAATACGCCTGTGATTTAAGCGTGTCGTAGTTTCGGCCCCTGAGAAAAGTCGAAGGGTCTTTTGATTGCTTCCACCCTGTCGCTTCGACTTTCCCGGGCAACCGAAATTTTGATATTTGTAATGCTGCGACGACACGACTAAATCAAAAGCGTATAAGACGACGAGACACTTAATTTAAAAACGCATTAAATGCTACTAATAAAAGGCCTTTTCATCCGACCATCCAACCCTTAAAGATAGCCCGCCCGGGTGGCCGAATGCACATTTTCGGAAAAATAAGCAATCCCAAAAACCATAAGCGCTTTATTTGAATGAAGATAAGAACGAAAAATATTTATATTTTTGTCGATTTGACTTGGGCCAGAACCCTGAAAGATGAAAATATGTTGCAATTTTCATGAATTTGCATCTAATTTCATGTTTTTTTCATGTCGGACCCCGGATATTCGAGAGATAACAGGG
>JAAZAW010000296.1 GCA_012514125.1 Phycisphaerae bacterium
AATCGCCCCCGCCTTTTGCAGCAGCTCCACCGCGTAAACCGCCTGCTCGGTGATTTCCTGCGGATGATCGAAATGATTGATCACATAAATTTCGTGCCGCCCCGAACTATACTTCGAAATCATTTCCATAAGACTCGAATCATCGATGAATCGGTATGGATTAAACGCCGTCATCTTCGTGCCCATCCGAATAATCCGCACATGATCGATCGTCACAAGCTCACGAATAATCTCCTCGAGCTTTTCCGTCGGCAACATCAACGGGTCTCCGCCCGTCATCAACACATTGGTAATCTCCTTGTGTTCGCGAATGTACTTGATAGCCGCCGGTACATCCTTGAGAACTTCTTCATTCGCTTTGGCAAAAATCCGCTTGCGAAAACAATACCGGCATAACCCACCGCACTCCCCGCTCACCAACAGCAAACAGGTCGTATTGTACTTGTGCTGCAATCCCGGAATGCGTGTGTAATTTTTCTCATTCGACGCATCCGTTCGGCCCCACTTTTCCGCTTCCTGTTCCGAAGGAATAATGAGTCTCCGAATCGGATCGTATGGATCGCTCCAGGCAATCAGCGATGCATAATACTCATTCACCCGAAAGGCAAACTGTTGCGTCACTTGCTCTAATCGACTATTGCCGTTTAGGTGCGGGGGCATCAACTCCGTAAGTTTCGTGATCATTTTTTGTTTCATCATGTCCCTTTCTAAAACGGTATCAGAAAATTCCAAACCTGGTGACAACATCTCCCAGGTGGTTTTTCAGCGGTGCAACACACACCGCCAGGGGTTATCCTTTATATTTGAGTGCCGCCTCAAGGCCGCATCAATTTTTGGCAAGATGACAAAATACTACTTGCAATAATAATATATTATCGGCGAAGAATACGAAGGTCAACCACAAATTTAAATTAAAATATTTATTAATAATTTGTCATGAAAGTCATTTATCGCACAGCCTCATTGGGTTATAGAATCTTTCGACACTGACCTGAAAAAAAATATTTTTCAGTACTCTATTTTCGCAAAAAACAACAAAAACTCGTCTACGAGTTCAATCTTCACAAATAAAGAGCACACGCTTTTGATGTAATACGCAAGAGACTTAATTTTTGCGCCTGCCCGAACGGGACAACCTCTTTCACAGGGAAGAATCGTAAAAGACACACCAAAACCTTTGACCCTTGGCGCACAAATTAAGTTGGTTTGGCATAATAGTGTCATAGCAGTAAAAAGATCAATTTTTCGGTCCCAAGCCTGTCGAAAGGTCTTCGCCAAACCTTTCACACCTTCACACCTTCACACTTTCACACTTTCACACTTTTTCTTCTTATCATCTTGAACTCCGCCATATTCGTAATCCCTGAGCTTACCAAATGGATCGAAGCGACATGGCGCAAACAAGTAAAAATCCCGTCGATTTCCTCACGACCGAAATGGTGATATCTTTAATGCTATGACGATATTATATGCCTTTGATTTAAACGTGTCGTCGTTTCGGACCCTGAGGAAAGTCGAAGGGTCTTTTGTTTGCTTCCACCCTGTCGCTTCGACTTTCCTGGGCGACTGAAATTTTGATATTTGTAATGTTACGACACGACTAAATCAAAAGCGTATTAAATCAAAAGTATATCAAACGAACAAAAAAGAGATACATGGCACACCCTTTTGGCTAAGGAGAAGAAAACGGAAAATAATCTCGTCATGCCTCAGCTCAATAAACCATCAAGCCATCTTCATCGTTCTTCCTCTCCTTATTTGCAAAAACCCGTGTACCCAGCACCACCCTTCATTGCCAAAGGAGAAAAAAATGAAAAATCGACCGCCCCTTGGCCAGCTTGCCCCGAACCATCAAACCACCTCCATCCCTCCTCCCCCCTTTCGTCATAGGCAGGCTTGACCGAATTATCCAGAAATCGATCCAGCGATTGAAAAAAGTCTTTATACCAATTCTATTCACTTCGTGTGCGGGGCTATGTCACGGTATCCCGATTTTCGAAGTTCTTGCTGCCTGAAAGAGTTTATTGACAATAAAGTACCGCGCATTCAATAAGTCAATTTCGCATGAATCCACAGCCAACAGATCGCAACCACTTCCACCAGCCAAACCGAACGATGACGAAATACATTAATCCGCCTTCCGAATCTTCCTCTCCTTGTTTTGCAAAAATCGACCCAATCCCATTTTTCAGAAGCTAATAATATCATAAAAAGATCAAATTTTCGGTCCCTGAGCTTGTCGAAGGGACTTCCTCACAACCTTTCACTCCTTCATACTTGCACACCTTCAAACTTTTTCTTCTTATCGTCTTAAACTCCGCCATATTTGTAATCCCTAAGCTTACCGAATAATACGCTTTTGATTTAGAACCTCTTTCAAAATGAACATTTTAAACAGTTCCAACAGATTAAGGCACACGCTAAATGGACGAAGGCTCGATGCATCAGGATTCGCTTTTCACATCGTGTTCGCAGTCGACGAAACTGATGGAGCCAGGCGATGGTTCGTTCGACGACCCATCGGTAGACACCCAAGCCACTGCCGTGCGGGGTGTTTCGTTTGGCCAGGATCGGCTTGATCCCCAGCGCTCGGAGGGCCTTGCGATGCGGCTTGGAATCATAGGCCCGATCACCCTGAAGTTGATCCGGCCGTCGTCGGGGACGGCCCATCTTGCCGGCAATCGGAGGCACCGCCCGTACCAGTGGCAGCAGCTGCGTCACATCGTGACGGTTGGCTCCGGTGATGATCGTCGCCAGCGGAACGCCTCGGGCATCGGTCAGCAGGTGATGTTTCGATCCGTTTTTCCTGCGGTCCACGGGGCTCGGGCCGGTCTGCGTCCCCCCAAAAACGGCCCGCACCGAGGAACTGTCGACAAGGGCTCGGGAAAAGTCGATCCGGTCGGCATGCCGCAAACGATTAAGCAACAGCCGATGGAGCTTTTTCCATATCCCTTGTTGTTGCCAGTCCCGCAGTCGTCGCCAACAACTCACGCCCGATCCGCAGCCCATCTCCCGGGGAAGATATTCCCACGGGATGCCGGTGGTCAGGACGTACATAACGCCCGTTAGACATTGGCGATTCGACAGCGGCCTGCGGCCCGGATCTCGAAATCGTCTCGGTTTCGGTTGCGGCAGAATCGGTTCGATTAAGTGCCATAATTCATCGTCTAATAACGCTTTTATGGGGGGCCTCCCTTATATAACAGGACTACCCCAATTATACATTCAAATCCTGACAATGCCGTCTTTCTTTTTGAAGGAGGTTTTTAGTCGTGTCGTAGCATTACAAATATCAAAATTTCGGTCGCTGAGCCTGTCGAAGCGACAGGGCGGAAGCAAGCAAAAAGACCCTTCGACTTTCCTCAGAGTCCGAAACTACGATACGTTTAAATCAAAAGGGTATAAGAAAGCAAATGAATGAAACCCCGCCCCAAAAACGCTCCCCCGTCAGATGCTAAGGAGAGAAAAAAGGGAAACAATCGCACCCCATCGCCAAAGACGTTTTACCCACCTCAAAACTCCCCCATTCAAAAATAGTCTTACTTTCCTTTCAATGCATGCCAAACTCGATTCTTCCATTCGACTGGCTTCGGATTCTCTTCCATCGTCGGCTGCGCCGTCACCAATCGATTCCTCTCCGAAATAACACCAATCGTCATTTCGCCATCCGTATAAAACCAATCCCCCCCGCCGTTTCGGCCATTAACCGTCAAGCCTATCCCCGTTACCTGATAAAGTCGAATAAGTTCTTTCGCCCGCTGCAAATCGTCAAAAAGTTTATCGCGTTCCGCATCGACATCCGCCGCGATATGATGAGTCACTTGCCCCGTCCGATGGCTGAACCCCACACTTTTATCAAACGTCGCCGATCCAATCCACATCGGCCTGTCGCCTTGCCCCAACTCCGGCGATAACCAGAAACGAACATGATGACGCTCTTTCGGACTGCCCCCCACAAGTTGCTCAAACGCCAAATCCTGCTTTCGCCCGAACACATACAAATTGCTCACCGGCGCATCGGCATAGGGCTTGTGCAACAAAACACCCTTGACAATATCCACGCTCGACCCCAACGTAATCGGGTCCGCCGGACTCCAGCCGGCCAGAACGATCGCACGAATCAATTCCTCTTTCGTCCCGATCAATCCCACATTCAGCGGATCGCCGGGAATCCCGTCGCTCGTCACCGTCCGTTTAGCGGCTTTTTCCATCACCGGATGATGTTCATAATGCGTCCAGAGCATCGGCAAAAACATATAACTCAAAAGAAAATACACCACGACGATCCCAACGATACATTTCATCCATCGCCATTTACGCTCGAGACTTTTCTCCGCATGCTCATCGACAGAATCTTTCGGTTCCTCTGAATTTTCAGGTTCCTCTTCCATAGGCTCATGAGCCTTTTTCCCATACACTTTCTCATACGCCCTGCAATAAGGACAAAACCTGCCTTCGATCCACTTAACGAACCGAAAAATCACTCCGCGTTGTTTTTTCCTGGCTCGTCGGCAAACCGGACATTCCAGACACTTTTTCGCCATCGCTCGTTCTTTTTCGGCAAAAGTCGTTTGATTCATTATTCACCCCAAAAATTTTCTCAACGTTTAACTTGTCGTGTCGAAAAAAAGAAATTTTTGTCCTTAAACCTATAAAAAATCAATCTCTTCTCTTCCAACTTCTAACTTCCCATTCTCCGATTTCTTCTATACATCCGCCCACAAAACCATATAATATCCGACTTGGTTCGATTTGTGTATAATCGTTATTAATTGGAGCAATGAAGGCTGTGTTAAATAGGTCGGTTTATCGTATCCTCGACGCCAATTTGAATCGCGCCCGCGAAGGCCTGCGAGTCATCGAAGAATATCTGCGCTTTGTCCGTGAAGATCAACGAAATTCCTGGCAGGTCAAACAATGGCGGCACACCCTTCGTGAAATCGTCGAACGCCTTGGCGCAGAAAAACTTCTCGCCGCTCGCTCCGCCGATACCGACGTCGGTAAAGACTTGCCAAGCCCCTCGAATTCCGCCAAAATCACCCCCCACGCCATTACAGAAGCAGGCTTCAAACGTCTCCAGGAAGCTCTGCGAGTCATCGAGGAATATTCCGCCGTCGTCGAACCCCTCGTCAATCACCTCGCCGGAAAAATGCGATTTGAAATCTATCAATTTGAACAGAAACTCTTCGGCATCAATCCTCGAAGCCGATTCGCTCAAGCCCGGTTATACCTGCTCATCGGCACCGATTTCTGCCCCGCCGAAAAAATGACCGACCTGGCTTCATCGTTACTCGATGCCGGCGCCGATTGTCTTCAGCTTCGCGAAAAAACACTGCCCGACAACAAATTTCTTGAACTCGCCGACAAACTGGCAAATCTTTGCCGGCAAAAAAATAAACTCTTCATCGTCAACGACCGTCCCGACATCGCCCTCGCCGTCGATGCCGACGGAGTCCACGTCGGCCAGGACGATTTCCCCGTTGACGTCGTTCGACAACTTATCGGCTCCGAAAACATCATCGGCCTGAGTACCCACTCCATGGATCAACTCAAATCCGCCATCCAGGCCGATCCCACTTACATCGCCATCGGACCTGCGTTCGACACCACAACCAAACCTCATGAAAAAACAGCAGGACTTGGCTATATCGCCTCAGCCCTGGCGGTCATGAAGGAACAGGGAATCCCCGCTGTAACCATTGGCGGAATCACCCTCGAAAATCTCCCCGAACTTATCGCGATAGGCGCAGATCGAATCGCCGTCTGCTCCGCCATCCTGGCCGCAGACGATCCGATCAAACAAACGCGGACATTTTCAGAATTATTATCGTCTGGGCTTTGAGGCGATTGTCTTTAACGCATCCACCGTATAATCGATATCGTCAAGCGTCACAAAAGGCCCGAAACTGAATCGCGTCGTGCCGCCCGAATCCAGCGTGCCGATTGTCTTATGCGCCAGCGGCGCACAGTGCAGTCCGGATCGGGTCAAAATACCGAAATCTCTCTCCAATAGCTGTGAAAGTTCTAACGGCTCGTACCCTTCCATCCGAACGGAAAACACGCCGACGTGATTTTCAACATCCCTTGGCCCGAACCATGTGAGTTTCGGAACAGCGTCGAGTCCCGCCATGAATCGTTCACACAATGCCCGATCATGTCGACGAATCTTTTCAACCGTCTCATCAAGAATATAGGAAACCCCCTTCGCCAGTCCCGCGACACCAATGGCATTATGTGAGCCTGGCTCATATTTGTCAGGCATGATTTCAGGCTGAGTCATGATCTCACTGCGTGACCCCGTCCCCCCCTGCTTGAACGGGCGGAGCACTTTTTCCAGACCCTGCCGAATATACAAAAATCCCGTGCCCAGCGGCCCGAGCAGTCCTTTGTGTCCCGGCGCCGCCAGAAAATCGTAACCTTCCGCCAAAACATCGATAGGCCAGTGTCCCAGACTCTGGGCCGCGTCGATCAACGTATAAATGCCGTGTTCGCGGGCAAGCCGGGCAATCTGGGCCGTCGGCTCGACCGTGCCGGTGACATTACTCGAATGCAAAACCGCAATCAGCTTTGTGTTGGGTTTAATCGCTTTGCGAATATCGTCAACATTGACGATGCCATTTTCCTGCGTGGAAATAAAATCGGCTTCGATTTCCAAATAGGAAATCAATTCGTTAAAAGGCCTGAGAATCGAGTTATGGTCCATCCACGTCGTTATGACATGGTCGCCGGGGTTAACAAGGCCGTGAATGACCATGTTCAAGCCGTCCGAACAGTTAAACGTCATGACGATATGATCAGGATCGGGGGCGTTGATGAGTTTTGCAATCAATTCGCGGCAATGGTGAATGATTCTGCCCGATTCCTTTGCCTCGTCGTAGGCGCCGCGTCCTGCGGAGGCGCCGACCTTTGTCGCGTAATCGATCAATGCCTGATGCACGCACGCAGGTTTGGGAAAGCTGGTTGCCGCATTGTCGAGATACAGTCGTTTCATCGTTTTATACTCCACATAGCCAAGTTTTACTTAGCTGTCATTTTCGCTTTGAGTTCGTTGTTGATTCGGATCGCGCACCAGTTTCGCCCGCACATGCTGCAATAATCTTCGCCCGGGCAATGATTACGTGTGCGAATTTCCTTTGCGCGTTTACCGTCGAGAGCCAGTTTATACATTGTGGACCAATCCAGGGCGGCGCGGGCTTTGCTCATCTTGTCGTCACGATCTCTTGCGCCGGGGAACCCTCTGGCGATATCGGCGGAGTGGGCGGCAATTTTGAAGGTGATGACGCCCTGTCGAACAGCTTCGAGGTCGGGGAGACCCAGGTGTTCCGTCGGTGTGACGTAGCACAGGAAACTTGCGCCGTGATAGGCGGCGAGGGTCGCGCCGATGGCGGAGGCGATATGGTCGTAACCCGCGGCGATATCGGTCACTAATGGGCCCAGTACATAGAACGGAGCGCCGTCGCAAAGCTCGTTCTGAATTTTCATGTTGTATTCGATCTGATCGAGCGGCACGTGCCCCGGACCTTCGATAATGACTTGCAGGCCTTTTTCTTTCGCCCTGGCGGCTAATTCGCCCAGTGTGCGAAGTTCGCTCAGTTGGGCCTGGTCGGAAGCGTCGGCCAGCGCGCCGGGTCTCAGGCCGTCACCGAGACTGAACGCTACATCGTATTCTTTCATGATCGCGCAGATATCGTCGAAATGATTGAAGAGAGGATTTTGCCGGTTATGGTGTTCCATCCACTTGGCCAGGAGCGCCCCACCTCGCGAAACGATCCCGCAGATGCGTTTGGCAGCAAGAGGCACATATTCGCGAAGCAGTCCGGCGTGAATTGTGAAAAAGTCCACGCCCTGCGATGCCTGTTTTTCGATGATTTTCA
>JAAZAW010000297.1 GCA_012514125.1 Phycisphaerae bacterium
TGTCCGCCCTGCATGACGGCGCAGCGAGCGGTGTTCCAGGATTTGTTGTATTCGGTGGGGTCGGCCTGTGGGAAATGCATGTTTTGTTTGGGCATGGCGAGCTTTTTGTTGATACGGTTAAAGCACAGGTCCATGTCGGCTTTGGCGAAAGAGAGGGGATGGGTGATCGGCGTTTCCTTGCCGTCGACGATCCATTCGTCCATTCCCCAGAAATGGGCATTTTTGAGGTTCAATTCCATCGAGTTGACGATACGAGCGACGAGGGGGAGTTGCTCGGTCGGGCCGATCGGACCGCAGATGCCGACAGGGTCGCTGTCGGTGGCTTGTTTCCAGGCATCGATGTATTCGAGTGCTTCGGCGCAATAGAAATCTTCAAGTGTGTCGTAGAAAACGACCTTGAAGCCCGGCCTGGAAAGTTTGAGCATTTTTTCCGGCGTCAGGGAAGCGGCGTCTTTGAAAATCTGAGGATCGAGTGTGGTATAGTCCCACCAGTCGGGGGCCATTTTGCTGATTGGTCTTGCCATGTTAAGACTCCTTAAAATATATTTTTGGACATACAGTTATTTGTTGTTCCGTTTTCATTTTTTCACACGGACATATTTCGCCAGGGCTTGGGTCAGTGGATCGAAATCTTCGGGACCATAGCCCAAGTGGCTGTGACGCCGCCATCCTTCGGCGTAGTTGAATTTACCCGACAATTCGCCGACCTGGGCGGACATTTCTTCCATGGTGATCAGATAGCTGTCGAGTCCCTGACTGTGATCGAGCCATTCTTTTTGACTTTTATGGCAGGCGAGCATTTCGCGTTTTGTTTTGAGGACCGATGAAATATCGACGAAGAAGTCGGGGTGGATCGTATTTCGCAGTTGATCCTTGAGGCCGTAGGGCAGGGCGTGATAGACGGCGACATCGGTCTCGACGGCTGGGGTGGGGGGGTCGGTAACGAAGTTTTGCATATTCCGGCAGAAGGTCGCGGTAACGCCGATGCGGACGGAATTCATGTGATCTTCCATATAGTCCTGGGGTGATTGGAGAAGGACGATTTCAGGATCGACCTGCCGTATGACCGCACTGACTTTTGAAACGAGAATTCGGTCGTAATAGATTTCCAGATCGTCGCAAATGGGAGGGTGGTAAATTGCGCCGACGTAATCGCAGGCATTGCGGGATTCACGTCCACGCATTTCGATGATCTGTTCCTTGGTATGAACCGCCGTGCCGCACGATCCGTTGGCGATGGTCATATAATGAATTTCGTATCCTGTTTCCTTAAGCAGCAGTAAAGTTCCCGCCATCATCAGCTCGATATCGTCCGGGTGAGCGGAGATAGCGATCGCTCTTTTCGACATATCATTCTCCTGTCGTCGTTATAATTGATTTTCGCGTTTATACTAACTCCAATTTGGAATCATGGTACAAATATTACTAGCTTGGGAAAGATTACTCAACAGGAAATACAGGGCTATAGCATGAAAGAGAGGTAAGAAACTGCAAAAATTGGAAGTTTGAGAGCACGTTTCGGGTTTTCGCGGAAATGACGGGAGCAGGGAGTTGCGTTAGAACTGCTGGAAGTGAATTGAGGGAATAATGACAAAAGGGGGTTCCCGATCTAAAGAAACATTCTGTTAATGACCGATAATCATAATTAAGGAAAAACAAACCCATGTCAAAAAATCATGACAGAATCGTGGAGAAATATCTAAAGTACAGCGGGTTGGGATTCGAACTGGCTGGGGCTGTAGCGATTTTTTGCCTGATTGGCTATTTTGTCGATCAACGATGGGGGACTTCCCCAATCGGACTGATTACCGGCGCGATCATCGGAATTGTCGGTGGGATGTATTTGCTGATCAAAGAGGCTTATGGGATGAATAAAGCCTTTCAAGAGGAAGATCATGATGATGAAAACAGAGCAACAAAATCTGACGATAAACAAAATGGCGGATGATCCTGTTGAGGTCAACCGAGGGCAAATGGTCCGAATCCTGATTCTTCCTGTGCTGGTGGTTATAGTCGCGGCGGCAGGGGTCTGGAGTTTTATCATCGTACGAAACGGACAGTGGATGCCCATGAGCAGAGAGTTGCTTTACGCGAGCGTTATTGCGATTTTGGGAACTATCACGGGGGCGGGCGCTCTTTCGGCGATATGGCATTATCGAGCGGACTATCTGCCGCAGGGAATTCTGGCGGCGATGGGTTTGAAAATGTTGGTCACGCTGGCGGGTTTCCTCATTTTTGGATTGATATTCAAGCCGCTGAGGTTAGAATTTGTACTCTACTTGGCAGTATTTTACTTCATTGGCTTGATCAGTGAAACGGTAATTACCGTTAAGATGACGAGACGGATGAATCAAACCTCCGGACCCGCCGATAAGACGTAAAGATAAAAAGGAATTTATTTTAGGCGTCCTTTTTTCCGATGATACCAAGTAATGACCGTTTAGAAGTGCGTGTAATAAAAGAATATTGATATGGTAGAAACAATATTAGCTTCAACGAATCCTATGACCCACGTGGTGGCGCACGATCTTTTTGAAATTAAGATCGGTTCACTAAGCATCATGGTCAATAACCACATGGTCATGGTTACTTTGACCGCTTTGATCATGTTGATTCTCCTGCCCTTCGCCATGCGCCACCATAGAGAAGTGCCCATCGGGTTGCAAAACTTTTTTGAATCGATTTGTGTTTATCTTCGCGATGAAGTCGCCCGGCCGTTGCTTCGCGATAAAACCGACCGATATATCAGTATGATCTGGACCACGTTTTTCTTCATTCTCTTCGCTAATTTATTGGGTTTGATCCCTATCAACGCGGTTCTGGGCCTTTTTTTCGAAGGTAAAGCTGCGGAAATCGGCGGAACCGCCACCACCAATATCTACGTTACCGGGGCGTTGGCTGCTTTCGTATTTGTCATGGTTCACATTTCGGGCATGTGGTTTAGTTTCTGCCACGAGCGGACTCGATGTTCCTTTCCCAAGGCATGTGTATTGGGGCCGATGTTATATCTCTATCGGACCGTTCCTCATGTCGAAGGTGCGATTGGGGTGTTGTTGTTTCTTCCATTGTTCATTCTGGAGTCCACCGGTTTATTAGTCAAGTGCGTCGCGCTGGCGATTCGATTGTTTGCGAATATGCTCGCGGGACATCTCCTGTTGGCGGTGTTGCTGCTTTTTATTGCGATGAGCAAAACATGGACTGTGGGAATTCCCGTTGCCATTGCCAGTGTCGTCGGCTCGGTCGCGAGTTCGTTTCTGGAGTTGTTTGTCGCCTTTTTGCAGGCGTATATTTTTACTTTCCTGATGTCGATCTTCATCGGAATGGCGATTCATCAGGAGCATTAAACGTGTGAGTCTCGTGTCTGCGAGTCCTGGGCTTGCGGAACTGAAATGGTTCGATAGAAATTATGTGGAGGTTCGATAAATGAACGGTAAGTTTGTAAGTTTGTTGCTGGTCGCGTTAATTCTGATGGGATTTACTTCGATGGGGTTCGCTCAAACCGACGCTGCTCCCGACGGTTCAGCCGCCTCGGCGAGCGGTCCGATTCTGACGGATGTCGGAGCAGGTCGTTTAGCCGGTCCGATCGGCGCGGGATTGGTGCTCATCGGCGGAGCAATGGGAATTGGACGAGTCGCCGCTGTGGCATGTGAAAGTATCGCCCGTCAGCCCGAAGCCGGCGGCAGAATCTTCACGTCGATGATTATCGCGGCGGCCATGATCGAAGGAACCACGCTTTTCGGCGTGATTGTTTGTCTCTTGCCGGTGATCAAATAGCGAGCCGAAATCAGGTTTGAATCTGTCCGAAAGGAATACAGATATGCGCCGTTTATTTTTTATTCTGACCGCGGGCCTGGTGCTTTACGCCCCATCGTGGGCGCACGGAGCCGAAGAACATGCCGCGGAAGAAACTCCCGGTTTGTTTGCCGGTGGAATATGGACTTCGGTCTGGACCCTGATCGTTTTTTTCGTTCTGATCTGGGCGTTGGGCAAGTTTGTCTGGCGGCCGTTGCTGGAAGCACTGAAAAAACGCGAAGACCGGATTCGGCAGGACCTTAACATGGCTCGGGAAGAACGCGAAAGCGCCAAGCAGCTTGCGGACGATCTCAAAAAGCAACTCGACGACGCTCATGCGACGGCACAGGAACTACTCAAGGAAACCAACGCCGAAAGCGATAAAATTCGTGAAAAGATTATCGCCCAAGCCTACAACGACGCGATGGAAACGGTCCGCGACGCTCGGCTTCAGATCGAACAGGCCAAACAGCAGGCGATGAAAGAACTTTACGATGAAACGGTCAATATCGCTCGTGATCTTTCGGAAAAAATTCTTCAGCGTGAAGTGAACCCTGAAGATCATCGGTTGCTCATCGAGCAGGGACTTAAGGAAATCGACGTAAGGGAAGGTAACCAATAACCACCATGGCCGGTGAAAACCTACAACAAAAAAAGCACATCGCCGCCATCTACGCCCGGGCCATTTACAACCTCGGTGTGGAACAGGGAAATATTGATGAGATTCTGGAGCAGTTGAAATTCCTGGGTTCGTTACTGACCGAAATTCCTGTGCTGGGGAAGATATTCGAATCCGTGGCTATTTCTGCCGACGCTCGGAGTCAAATCCTTCAAACGATCAACGGCGATTTAAGTCCGGTTGTCCGTTCCTTCCTTGAGGTGTTGAATCGTCGGGGAAGACTTGGGCTTTTGTTCGATGTCATCCGGGCGATACAATGCGAAGACGACAAACGAAACAAGCGAATTAACGTCAAACTCTTTACTGCCACTGCGATGGACAGGCAGTTAATGGAACAGATTATGCAGGTCTTACGGGCGTATCTGCTTGCGGAACCGATGATCACCCATCAGGTCCAGCCCGAACTTATCGGTGGATTTGTCGTCCAGGCAGGTGATTTCCTGATCGACGGATCGATTAAATCAAGATTATCCATGTTACAAAAGCAATTGCTGATGCGAGGCGAGGATGAAATTCAAAATAGACGAGATTTCATCGGTCATAAAGCGTGAAATCCAACAATATCAGGACAAGCTTGAACTAAGCGACGTCGGAGAAGTGCTTGAAGTCGGCGACGGTATCGCTCGGGTCTATGGCCTTTCACAGGCTATGGCGGGCGAAATGGTCGAGTTTCAGTCCGGTGTTTTCGGCCAGGTGTTCAACCTGGAGGAAGGTAACGTCGGTATTGTTATTCTTGGCGACTACCTGAGTGTCCACGAGGGCGATCGGGTTCGCTGCACGGGGGAACTTCTCTCCGTGCCTGTCGGTCGCGAAATGGTTGGACGAGTGGTCAATCCCCTCGGTATTGCCGTTGACGGCGGTCCCGCCATCAATGCGTCTTTCCGCAGAACCGTTGAAACCGGTGCTCCGGGCATCGCCGAACGTCAGCCTGTTACCGAACCGCTTCAGACCGGTATCAAAGCCATCGATTCGATGGTTCCCATCGGACGCGGGCAACGCGAACTGATTATCGGCGACCGTAAAACCGGTAAAACCGCCATCGCCATCGACACGATCATCAATCAAAAAGGTAAAGACGTCATTTGTGTTTACGTCGCTATCGGACAGAAGGAATCCACCGTTGCCGGTGTCGTCGATGTCCTTCGTAAAAACGGCGCGATGGATTACACGATCGTTGTCGTCGCCGGTGCGGCCGACCCGGCTCCACTGCAATACATCGCGCCGTACTCCGGCTGTGCCATGGCGGAATATTTCATGTATGAACAAGGCAGGGCGACGCTTTGTGTTTATGACGATCTTTCCAAACAGGCCCAAGCCTATCGCCAACTCAGTTTGCTTCTTCGCCGACCTCCAGGCCGCGAAGCCTATCCGGGCGACGTTTTTTATCTTCACAGCCGATTGCTCGAACGGGCGGCCAAGGTCGCCGAAAAACGAATTATCTGCAAACGAACGTCGCCGACCGAAACCGAAGAAGGAGTTAACGGCCAGGTTTACGTCGGTGTTCCAGGTCTCTGGCAGGCGAAAAAAGATATTATTGCCCTCGGTGAAGAAACTCATGAAATTCGAGTTTTGCCTGCGTCGGGCGGTTCCCTGACGGCATTGCCGATTATCGAAACTCTCGAAGGGGAAGTGTCTGCTTACATTCCCACAAACGTCATCAGTATTACCGACGGCCAGATTTACCTTCAACCCGACTTGTTCTTCGGCGGCGTGCGGCCTGCAATTGACGTCGGCATCAGTGTCAGTCGTGTCGGCGGAAAGGCGCAAAATAAGGCTATGAAAAAAATCGCAGGCTCGTTGCGTCTGGACCTTGCGGCCTTTCGCGAACTCGAAGCCTTTGCACAATTAGGAACCGAACTCGATACCGCCACTCAGGCCCAGCTTGATCGCGGTTATCGAATGGTCGAACTTTTGAAACAACCTCAATATCAACCGTTCGACGTTACCGACGAAGTCCTTTCCATTTACGCCGGAACTCAGGGATACCTCGACAACGTGCCGATCGACAAGGTGCGAATCTTTGAAAAAGGACTTCTGACATTTTTCCGTGAAAAGCATTCCGACGTCTACAACGAGCTTAAAGAAAAGGCGGAACTGACGCCGGACCTGGAAGTCAAGATCAAACATGTAATGGATGAATTCAAGAAAACGTTCAGATAAACCCTACAGGTGAAGTTTTATGGCTAAATCACGGGCCATTTTAAAAAGACGAAAAGCGGTGTTTAATATCCGCAAGATCACTCGGACGATGCAGTTGATCGCAACGGCCAGGTTCCAGAAGGCATTTAACCAGACTCTGGCCTCGAAGCCCTACACGCAAAAAATCACTGAAATGGTCTCCAATATCGCGCGTTTTGCTCATGTGGCCCATCCGCTGCTCAAATCGCCCGAACAAATTCAAAGAATCGCCTTGCTGGTGATTACTTCCAACAGAGGACTTTGCGGCGGATACAACAGCGGAATTTTGCGGCTGGCCCAGAATTTCATCAACGAACAAAAAACTCAGAACATCGGCGTCGAACTCGAGGTGGTCGGCAAAAAAGGCGTTGCACAACTAAAATTCCTCGGCTACGAGATCGAACATGTTTTTGCGTTGCCGGATGAACCCACTTACCAGCAGATCGTCGAAATTGCCGATCTTTATATGGAACATTTTCTGGCCGGTAATGTGGATGCGGTTTACGTCGCTCACATGCAGTTCCATTCCACCAGCAAGCAGACCCCGGCAATCGAAAAACTTCTGCCGCTGATGGTTGCGCCGACAGGTCCCAAAGCCGCTTTACCGGTCAAATGGCATTTCGATTACGAGTTTTCTCCCGCTGCCGACGAACTGCTCGTGGACCTTGTTCCCGAAGCAGTCAAGGTGGCGTTATTCCAGTTCTTCCGAGATGCCGCCGTCTCCGAACAGGTCGCCCGCATGGTTTCCATGAAGGCAGCCACCGACAACGCCGAAGAAATGATCAAACATCTCGGACGTCAGGCCAACAAAGCTCGACAGTCGCAAATCACCGGTGAACTTAGTGAACTGATCGGTGGGGCAGAGGCGTTGGGATAAAAACAAAAAACTTTGTAATGAATACGTTGCAAAAAAGGCAACTTGACACAAGAGGATTCTGATATGGCGAATTATGGCAAGATTGTACAGGTCATTGGTTCCACCCTTGACGTTCAGTTTGATGAAGATAAACTCCCACCCATTCTTTCGGCGCTCAAGATTGAAACGGAAAGTCCGGCGGGTAAAATCGACTTAACCTGTGAAGTGCAGCAACAGCTTGGCGCAGGCCGCGTCCGGGCCGTTGCCCTCGGAGCCACCGACGGACTCGTTCGCGGCATGGACGTTCTGGATACCGGCGGGCCGATCAATGTTCCCGTCGGACAGGAGACCCTTGGACGTGTATTCAATTTGCTTGGCCAACCCGTCGATTTTCGCGGTTCGATTAAAGCCGGCCAGGCTCGCCCGATTCATTGCGATCCTCCTGAGTTTTCCGAACTGGAACCCAAAACCGAAATTTTTGAAACCGGCATCAAAGTCATCGACCTGCTCGCGCCGTTTGTTCGCGGCGGCAAGGTAGGCCTTTTCGGCGGGGCGGGTTTGGGCAAGACCGTCATCATCCAGGAACTCATCGCTCGTATCGCCACAAAACATGGCGGCTATTCCGTCTTCGCCGGTGTCGGTGAGCGAACGCGCGAAGGCAACGACCTTTGGCTTGAAATGCAGGAAACCGCCATCGGCGATACCGGAAAATCGGTCATCGACCAGACCACCATGGTCTTCGGACAGATGAACGAACCACCGGGTTCGCGTCTGCGTGCAGCGTTGTCCGCCCTGACCATGGCGGAATATTTCCGCGATGAAAGCGGCGTCGATACATTGCTCTTTATCGATAATATTTTCCGTTTCACCCAGGCGGGTTCCGAAGTTTCCGCGCTCCTGGGGCGTATGCCTTCCGCCGTCGGTTATCAGCCGACCCTGAGCACCGAAATGGGCGCCCTTCAGGAACGAATCACTTCAACCCGGAAAGGGGCCATCACCTCCGTCCAGGCGGTCTATGTTCCGGCGGACGATCTTACCGACCCCGCACCGGCCACAACCTTTACACACCTCGACGCGTTTATCGTTCTCGAACGCGCGATTTCAGAAAAAGGAATTTATCCCGCCATCGACCCGCTGGCGAGTTCCTCGCGAATTCTGGACCCGCAATACGTCGGGGAAGAACATTACGCCGTCGCCCGCGACGTCCAGCAAATCCTCCAGCGATATCGCGATCTTCAGGACATCATCGCCATTCTCGGCGTCGATGAACTCAGCGAAGAAGACAAGCAAATCGTAGGCCGTGCTCGAAAAATCGAACGATTCTTCTCACAACCGTTCATCGTTGCCCAGGCCTTTACGGGGATCGTCGGCAATTACACCACCCTGGCCGATACCATTCGAAGTTTCCGCGATATCTGCGATGGAAAATGCGACCATCTGCCCGAGCGTGCCTTTATGTACGTGGGTAATATCGAAGAAGCCGTCGAAAAAGCCAAACGTCTTGCTGAAGGATCGTAATCATGCCCGAAACTCATGTTGCCGGACAATTAAAATGCCAACTCGTCACGCCGGAAAAACTCGTCGCCGACCAGGGGGCCGATTTTGTCATTATCACCGCGCACGACGGTCAACGAGGCATCCTGCCTGAACATGCCGCCATTCTCTTTCGTCTCGCTCCGGGCATCATGCGGATCGATGCGGACAACAAACAAACTTATTTTTTCGTCGACGGCGGCTTTGCCGAAGTGCTCGACAATCAGGTCACTGTTCTGACTTCCCAGGCCATTCCCGCGGATAAACTCGATCCCCAAACCATCGATGAAGAACTCAATCTCGCCGAAAAAATGCCCGCGACAACAAAAGAAGATCAGGCAAAACGAGATGCCGCCCTGAAAATCGCCCGAGCCAAACGATCCGTCCTCGTCGCCATCCAAAGTTCGCACAAAAAGTAAAAGTAAAAAAGTGTGGCTGCCATATCATGATGCAACCACCCTTGTTTTTTACTCTTGTGTCTTTAGCTCATCCATCTCAAACTTCTTGAAAAGCACCGTAGGCTCGGCAATCGGATGCCCTGCCGGAAGGGACTCTGCCGCCTTATCCCATAAGCGTTCGGAGGATGGAAGGTTCAAAATCTTCGCCGCTTTTTCCGCCGAAAACGGCATAAACGGTTCCATGAGCACCGTCAGCGTCTTGATCGTCTGAATGCACACATTCATCGTCACACTGCAATCCGCCATATTCGTTTTTCGCGAAGACCACGGCGCCTTGGTATCGAAATATTTATTCGACGCTCTCGCCGCCACCATCAGCTCTTCCAATGCCGCCTTGAAATTATGGCTTTCAATCAACCCGCCGATCTTCGCAGGCAATCCCGCAATCATTGCCAACTGCTCCTGATCGACCTGGGCCAAACTTTGTGCCTCAGGCACTTTGCCCTCGAAATATTTCTGCGTAAACGTCAGTGTGCGATGGAAAAAGTTCCCCAGCGCCGCCACCAACTCTTCGTTATTTCGCCGCATGAAATCATCGAAGCTGAACGCCGTCCGCTGTGTTTCCGGCGCAATCACCGTCAGATAAAACCTCAACGGGTCCGGGTCGAACCCGTCCAGATAATCGTTAATCCAAACCGCCGTCCCCCGGCTCTTGGACATCTTTTCCACGTCTTTGCCCGGAAACTGGAAATTCAGAAAGCAATTCGAAACCACATAACTGGGCAATTGGAACGTTCCCTCCGCCATTAACATCGCAGGCCAGATAATCGTGTGGAAAATCGTATTGTCTTCGCCGATAAAATGCAGAATTTCGCAGTTCGGGTCTTTCCAGTAATCTTCGTATTTTTTCCAGTCGCCAAACTTTTGCTCGCAAAGTCTTGCCGTGAACGAAACGTATCCGATCGGCGCATCGAACCAGACGTAAAGCACTTTTCCTTTCGCTTCCTCGTCTGAAAGTGGCAACGGCACACCCCAATCCAGATCGCGCGTAATCGATCGCGACGGCAACGGCTCGCTCAAAAGTCCTTTCGTAAAGTTCACCATCACATACCGCCAGTTTTCTTTCGATTCAAGCCATTTGGTGAGCGGTTCGCGAAATTTATCCAGCTCAAAAAACCAGTGTGTCGTCTCCCGCACCTCAGGCTTGCTTCCGCTGATTACGCTCACCGGATCAATTAACAGCATCGCATCTGTCGTCTTGCCGCAGTTTTCGCACTGATCGCCCAAGGCCCCCGGCGCCCTGCAATGGTGACACGTCCCTTTGATATAGCGGTCCGGCAAAAACATTTTGGCTTCCGGATCGTAAAATTGTTGCGACGTTTTTTTCGTCAGGTAACCCTTCTCAAGGGCTGTTTTGAAAAAATGCTGGCTGATTTGAGTATGACGCTCATAGTCCTCTGGACTGTGGGTCCCGCCGTAAACGTCAAAACTGATCCCCAAACCCTCAAAAGCCTTTTTCTGTTCGGCGTTATAAAACGCCACCACCTGGGCCGGTGTCTTGTTTTCTTTTCTCGCCGTCAGGGTAATCGGCACTCCGTTATCGTCGCTGCCGCAAACAAACAAAACATCGTCGCCCTTGGCCCGATGATATCGAACAAAAATATCCGCCGGCAGATACGCCCCGGCGATATGTCCCACATGCAGATGCCCGTTCGCGTAAGGTAACGCGCCCGTAACCATAAATCGCTTAGCCATGTTTTTTTGCATACCTCATTCTATGTGAAGTCCACGTCCCGAAAATCGCGCCGATGGCGCCCATGAAAATGTATTCTACCGGAAGCACCCTTGCCGGATTGGTCGGTGCGACATTGAGCAACGTCTCAAGTCCCTGGGGCCTGCCCGGATTCTGCCATGTATAGCCGAACGCGATCAACGCCACCAATGGAACCGCCAGAATCTGCCAGAAAGGATGATCGTTCTCCGTCACTTGTTCCGCGAAAATCGCCGCCACCATAAAGCTTGCGATTACGGCGAAAACCACCTGTCCCTTGTCACTGTTCGCCGCCAGGACCCAAATCAGTGACAACGCTAAAATCACCGTAATTCCCGTCCCCCCAAGCCCTCTAAGCCACGGTATCGAATGACCTTTTTCCTTGCTTTTCTTTTGTTTATCCGATGCGGCCCCTTCTTCGCCGATTTTCCCGCCATTTTTCCTAAGCCAGCGTTCCACTGCCATTGTCCCGCCCGCCAGAATCATCAATACGATCCCCCACGCCAGCGATTCCATCATCAGATAAAGCCAAAGGTCATGCGAGTGTTCAAACTCTTTGCCTACCTGCAGCCGGGTCATCACATACGTCATTCCCGCAGTCTTGATCAGCGGAATTCCCATCCCAATCGCCGCCGAAAAGGTCCCGAACATCGGCAGTCTTGCATCCATGATCACCGATGAAAAAACACCCGTCACCAGCAGCAATCCCACGACCCGGATCAGAAAAAACACCTCGTTATCCACAAATTGCAGACTGATGGCGCCCTGCGGGTCCCACGGCGAGAGCACCATAAAACCAAGCGTCGCGAACAAAATACACGACACCCCGATTCCCACAGCAAAACGAATCCGTGAGTTCCAGTCCAGATGCCCGACAATATATTCTTTATGTTCTTTGGCTATTTCGTTCATTCCGACAAGATTATCAAAATCACCCCCATTTCGCAACCGACAATTTAAGTCGCTCATCCGTTTTTTGCCCTCGAAGGTTCATCGATTTATGCTTTTTCACAAAGATTTCAATAGTACACAATGCGGCCCATAGGCGATTGCCTATCGCGATTGAGTCGCAGGTGCCGCGGGGGGTAAGGATCGAAGCTTGTAGAGATCGACTTGTTTTTTGGGGAAATCCACGCTCTTAACGAGAACGGGTTCAAATTTAAAAAGGGTCGCCACGTTCATCAGCCGTTGATGAATTTCCTTCGGTTCTTTCTTGTCGAAATAAACGGCCAGATAGCAGCGGTCAAGCTGGGTCGAACTCAACATGGACCTCAGGATATCTTCGTAAAAATATTCGGAAATAAAATGAGGGGCTCGTCGACAGTAAAATCCGATTCGGTTATCTGTAACACCGACCACACTGTCCGTCGGGGTATTTACCGCCAGCCATTGGGCCGCAGCCTGAATCTCGGGCCGCCGCAAATGAAAACAACTCACCATCAACGTGGAAACCAGCGTGATAAAAATAATTCCGCCAGCCACCACCGATACTTGAATGATGTTTCCCTGCCTCATCTTCGCGTTCAGGTTGCCCAGCAGGTGTGCCAACACCGCTCCCGCCACGGGAAACACCACGACGGTCGCGGGATAGAGATATCGCGTCGTGAAAAAATCGAACTTCACGGTAAAGGCATAAACCAGGGCGAGCTGGAAAAAAAAAGCAAAAACAAAGAGCAGGGCGGATCGATTGAAATGGAAATTTCCGCGCTTGCAAAGAAACATCATAAAGAAGATCGCCGGAAAATACCCCGCCAGCTTCACCCATCCCGCCGGAGGCAGATAGAGTATCTCGAGCCAATGCGGATTCCTCATCGTCGCCAGGATCATTGCCGTATCCCCGGCCGACCTGAAAAGTGTCTTCTGGAAGATCGCATTCCAGTCGACCGCGAAGACAAAATACCCCAGCCAGTTAAATTGTCCTCCGATCAACAGGAACACCCCCGTGACAAAAACGATCCCCAGTAAAAATGAAAAAAACAGTTTGATCTTCCCGATGAACTTCACCTCTTTTAAAACGAAAATATAGGCTCCGATTACGCCGGGCAGGATAATTCCGTCTTTGCGTACCAGAAGCGATAGAAACATCCACATTCCAATCAGAAAAAAGTGAAATTTACAATGAGGGTTCGCCGTCAAGGCAAAATACAAGCTCGTCAGCATGAAAAAAACATACACCGGCTCCGTGAGTCCGTTAATGGCGTAAATGACGCCGAAGGGTTGGATTGCCAGAAAAAAGGCCGCCCACAATCCGGCGGCAGGGGAGTGAAGTCTTTTCCCCAGACCATATAAAACCATGATCGATCCGAGCGAAAACAAAATATCAGCCGTAACAGCCGCCAGTTCCCAACTCGCAGGATTGAGGGGAACTCCAACCGATTCATGCGGGAAAAGTAAACGATGCGCTGTTCGAATTACCAGAATATGCAAAGGTTCCTGGTATGAACTTTTCAGAAAGTGGCTTTGCTGCCACTTGGCCGCACATTCGATGTAACCCACCGTATCACGATAGATCGTATCGATGATATTCCACCCAACCAGGCGAACCCCCAGCCCCAGAAAAACGATCATCATCAAAATTGTTATGTTGGATCGATTCGCAGATATTTCCGCTTTGATGGGCTTGTCGCAGCATTGCTTTTTCTGTCCTTCACCTTCCGCGTTCAATAGGCCCCCTCCGCCACAAAAACCGCCCGAGCCGTTTTGAACATCAAAAGAATATCGAGCCACAGCGACCAGTTTAAAACATACCACGTCTCAAGTTTAACCCGTTCTTCGAAGGAAAGGTTATTTCGTCCGCTCGCCTGCCACAGGCCGCAAAGACCGGGCTTGGCCATTAAAATGATATCCGCCGCGTTTTCGAGCTTATCCATTTCGTTAACCATATAAGGCCGAGGCCCGACCAGACTCATCTCGCCCTTGAGAACATTGAAAATCTGCGGCAATTCATCCAGCGACCATTTTCGCAAAAAACGACCCACCGGTGTCACCCGCGGGTCACGGCTCTTGAGCTTTCGATAAACCGTCCATTCCTCTCGAAGAACCGGATCGCTCGTCAACGCCTGTTTGAGCCGTTGATCGCTATCGATATACATGGTCCGGAATTTATAAATGGGAATGAGCTTCCGATTGCGCCCAGGCCGATACTGGACAAAGAACACCGGCCCCTTCGACGTCAGTTTCACCGCCAGACACAATCCCGCCAGCAGGGGGGAAATCATCAAAAAACCCATCCCCGCAATCACGCAGTCGAAGACCCGTTTGACCATTCCCGAATACACGGATTTGAGATTATTGCGTATGCGGATTAAAAA
>JAAZAW010000298.1 GCA_012514125.1 Phycisphaerae bacterium
AACGTGTACCGGATCGTCCCGATCGAAACGAACCCAGAGCCGTCCGCCGAGAACAAAAACATTATCCGACACTCCGGATCACCCGAAAGGAATGGAGACTAAAACATGCTTAAGGAAGTGCCATTCGGGACAGCCACCTGTTTTATAAAAATATGGTTTTTTTGTTAGCAGACCACATGCTAACGTGACGAATCGACGAGCATTAATTTCACCCGAATATCTTCTTTCGGCATCTGACGGGACAGGACCCACCGCTGGACAAGATCTCCGGCGCAGGAAATCATTTGACTCTGGTTAACCCGCCATTCCAGAGGTTTGAGTTTGATGTAATCCAACGACTTGACGTTTAAATCCGATCCGCAGAACGTCGCCACCTGGACTGGACCGATCGTCCGCATCGCACCGGTCTGAATCATGACATATTCAAACAAATCATCCTGAGGACAAAAGACCGCGTCGTATTGCCCTTCATGAATAATCCTGGAGATAACTTCCGAAATACCGGCGGCTTCAGAATAATCGCGCTTGCCCAACTTCTGAATGATCCGGGAAATTGGAAGTTGAATAATCGTCAGATCTTTCTCTCGCTTCAATTCTCTGGCGGCGGCCTCAATCCCCTGAGCGATATGTTGATAAGAACTGATTTGAAGATTGTCCATCACCACCAACAATCGTTTTTTCTTCATCTTACCCAGCAAAACTTCGGAAACATCCTGCCCGCAGGTGAAGTAATCCATGATGACACTGGGCAGGTCCGCTCCGGGCAACAATCGATCCACGAGCACGACAGGAATGTTACGCGAAAGCCGCGTGAAAAACTCGCCATTGGGATCATTGACCGTCGGCCAGACGATCAACCCCTTGACTCCATTGGCAATCAAATGTTCCGCAACCTGTCGTTCCAAGGTGGGGTCATCCTTCGACGAACGTACAATCACAAAATTCGACCGCTCCGCAAAGGCTTCATCCACATATTCCAAAACGTCCCGGTGAAATCCCATCTGATGATACGGATGAATCAACCCGAACAGAATGGCGACGCGTTCACATTCACTGCCTTCCTGAATTAGTACCCCTTTACCATGATGAGCCTTGACAATCCCCTCTGCTTCAAGCTTGCGGATCGCCTGCTGAACGATCCCCTGACTGACATTAAATTCCTTACTCAAAAGCCGCACCGGAGGTAACGCATCGCCGGGCTGATAAATTCCCGTCCTGACCCGTTGCTGAATCGTCAGGGCCAGTTGCGTGAATAATGGAACTTTGTTTCCTTGAACGACCATCGATCTTTTTATCCCGATAAAATGTACAGGTGTACCTTTACAATAATGCAAATAACAGATCATTGACTTTATTTACGAAATGTACATCTGTACATAGCATAGCAAATAAAATTATTCATGTCACGAGATTACATATAATTGTCTATCAAAAATAAAATCGATAAGTTCTTAGTTCTGCCAAACAAACCAGGAAAAATCGGATACAGGCATAGCTTTCATATACAGGTAAAACTTATTTTGAGAGCCTTGTGAGTAAAAGAGTACGGAATAGATGCAATTGATTTTAATTATAATTAAAAATACGTCTTGTTAAATCTAAATATTAAACTAAATGCTATCTTTCAAAAAAAAGACAAAAATCCTTACACTTGATCTTTTTATTATACACTAGTATAATGAAACCATGGCAAAAAGCGAAAAAAAAGAGCAAAAGGACGAATTAGGACTTCGGATTCAGATGCTACGGAAGCGGTGCGGGTTGTCGATTCGTCAATTGGCGCAACAGGCAGGCGTGACAGCAGGAATGGTTTCTTTTATTGAACGAGGCAAAAGCTCGCCAAGTATTGCCCTGCTACGACAGATTCTCGAAGCGCTGGGAACCGATCTGAACACTTTCTTCAGCAGTGCTGATGGAAAAACAGACGGTATGGTCTATCTGCGGGAAGGCATGCATGTGGTGATGGATTCGGAACGGCGTTATACACTGATATTTCCTCGAAAAGAAGACATTAAAGTACAAATGCTCGATGAGCATTTTACACCTAATGCTAAAAAGCCTCCCTTTGAAAAACTCAATTGTTCCGTTGCGGGCTATGTCATTTCAGGGCAACTAACTCTGGAGATTATGGGGCAGCCGTTTAAAACGTTGCGCCCGGGTGATGCATTTTATGTTCCACCCAACACTGAACATCGGGGTTATGCCGCTACGGACGAAGCAGTACGGTTAATAACGGTTTACTCTCCTGCGAATTATTAATGAAAGAAACGATGATGATCAAAAAGATTTTTATTCTCCATCACACTCATGTCGATTTTGGTTATACCGACTCACGCGAAAAGGTCATCGGTGATTTTCGGCACATGATCGATCGGGCGAATGATCTGGTGGAGCAGTCCTCCAGCCGACACACTACGGAGCAGTTTCGCTGGATTCATGAAGTTTCCTGGCCGGTGCTGGACTATCTGCGAAATAAACCCAGGGAACGACAAGAGCAGCTCCTTGAGCAGATTCGTCAGGGCCGTCAGGAATTGACCGCATTGTATGTTAATCCGACGGATCTTTTCGATGATGAGTCTCTTCAAATCTCAATCGATTACGCCTGCGACCTGGCGAAAGAACATCGTTTACCTCTGACGACGGCGATGTTCAGCGATTGTCCAGGTCTGCCCTGGTCGGTGGTCGATCTTCTTGGTGAACGTGGAGTTAAATATCTTTCCGCGGCGCCGGATTTTATCATGTCGTATCCGCTTGAAGTGGAACGTCCATTTTATTGGGAAGGTCCGAAAGGACATCGACTCCTGACCTGGTTTACCGAATGGCGACACTTCTGGTACGCGGAAGGGCTTTTTGCTTTAAAGTTACACGAAGACCCAGCCGAAGCCATTACGCGTCTGAACGATTACGTCAAACAGATTGAGGCTGAGGGATATCGATGGAATGGGCTTGCGATCCATGTGGCCATAGACAATGAAGGGCCTCGTCCCGAACTGATGGATTTTGTAGCCCGCTACAATGGCGTCAACTCCGATAGAGAAGTTTGTATGGCAACTAACACGGAATTCTTTGAATACATGGAAAAGCATCATGCCGCGGAATTTCCGGTTTACAAAGCCGCCTGGCCTGACTGGTGGGCCAACGGAAATGGATCAGCCGCCTATGAAACATCGTGTTCGCGAAGAGCCAAAGCCTCACTCAAGCGTTCGGAAATGATGGCGAAACAATTGGGACAGACGATCGATCCGAATTTGTTACGCGATATACGCGAAAATATTTTTCAATATGATGAACACACATTCGGCCATTCCACCTCGGTTACAAATCCCTGGAGTACAATGGCAAGGCTTCAATGGGCACAAAAACGAACATTTGCCTTGAATGGATTGGAAAAAGCGATACGGCTGGAGATTGAGCTTTATCAAAAACTTCATCCGGCAAAAAATGATCCCGAATCCAAGGCCCAAGAGACAGCGGCTCCATTTCCCGATATGGAGAACGACCACTTTCGAGTGGACTATGACGCTACGACCGGCCAAGTACGAAACATCTACGATAAAGTCAATCGCTTCAATCTTTTCGACCCGAAAACGGAATGGTCTGTCGCTGAATTGATTCACGAAAAAGTTAAGAACGGTAGCAGAGAGGCGATGTATGATGCCGGCCTTGGAGTCACCAATATCGAATCCAAACGTCCCAGGCCGGAGTTTGTGCGAAACGTCGGGCATAATGCAGCGAAAGAAAACATGATAAAAATTGTTCCCGGAATAAAGTTTAATTCATTGATTACATCCGGAAAATTGCCCGGTGTTCGATTCAGCCGAGAAATTCGACTGTTTCATATGGAGCACCGAATCGATGTGGTTCTTTATCTGGATAAACAGATCGATACCGATTATGAAAGTCTCTATCTGGG
>JAAZAW010000299.1 GCA_012514125.1 Phycisphaerae bacterium
ACATATAACACGCTTTTGATTTAGTCGTGTCGTAGCATTACAAATATCAAAATTTCGGTCGCTGAGCCTGTGGTCCCTGAGCTTGTCGAATGGGTCGAAGCGACATGGCGTAAGCAAGCAAAAAGACTCTTCGACTTTCCTCAGGACCCGAAACTACGACACGTTTAAATCAAAGGCGTATAACTCAAAAGTTCTCATAGACATCCAGCTCGGACATTATAATCGAATTAAGGATTTGTTTTCAAGCCGGGATAATACGAAAAGTGATTTTTCGACGGGAAATAACCAAAAAGAAACCGAAAAAGCGATTAAGGAGAAGCTTTTTTGTCCCCTTCACGCCGCAATACCGTCCCTGCTTTCTCCGGAACGATAAAAGTCATTCCGCAATACTTGCATCGAACTTTCTTGCCGCGAACCTGATCCGGCACCGAAAGAATCATGCGACATTTCAGATTTGGACACAAAACTGTAACCGACATCAGTACTTCCAATTCAAAATTATTCTTAGGAACCATTCATATTGACTATAACTTGATCGGCATAATTCAAGGTCATGATAAAAAAAGAGCACATAAAAGTGCTCTTTTTTTTATCATTCTTATTCAATTTTCAGTACTGATCATGCTGATTCTTTCTGAACATCAACATTTGTGAATAATTCCTGTTTTCCAAGAACCACTTCCTCGGTGACGACATATTTACTGCCGCGTTTCCGCTCCGGCAAATCATACATGATATCAAGCATCAACTCTTCCGTCACCGACCGTAGCGCCCGGGCGCCGGTATGGCGTTCCATCGCCTTTTTCGCCAGCAGCTTTAAAGCGCCCGGCGTAAATTCCAGCGTCGCGCCTTCCATTTCAAAGAACTTCTGATATTGCTTGACCAGCGCATTCTTCGGCTCGGTCAGAATTTGTACCAGTGCCTGAATTCCCAGTTGCCCCAGTGTAGCGACCACCGGCAAACGTCCAATAAATTCAGGAATAATTCCGAATTCAATGATATCTTCCGGCGTAACCTGTTCAAGCAGCCCTGCCGAATCCGCCTTTGAAACCGTAGTGGTCTGCGACTCCGATTCGGTATTAAAACCGATCATCGTCTTGCCCAAACGACGTTTGATAATGTTTTCCAACCCGACAAACGTCCCGCCGCAAATAAACAGAATATGAGACGTATCGATTTGGATATACTGCTGTTCCGGATGTTTACGGCCACCCTGGGGCGGAACGTTGGAAACGGTCCCTTCGAGCATCTTGAGCAACGCCTGCTGGACGCCCTCGCCCGAAACATCCCGCGTGATCGAAACATTCTGGCTGGTCTTTCCGATTTTATCAATCTCATCAATATAAATAATGCCTCGCTGAGCGGTTTCAATGTCGTAATCCGCGTTCTGCAAAAGCCTTAGAAGAACATTTTCAACGTCCTCGCCCACATATCCCGCCTCCGTCAGAGTGGTCGCGTCGGCAATCGCAAAAGGCACATTCAGCAACCGGGCCAGTGTGCGGGCAATCAGGGTCTTTCCCGACCCCGTAGGTCCGATAAGCAGCACATTGGATTTATCGAGTTCGATACTGTCGTCGCTGTCCGCAATCAACAGGCGTTTATAGTGGTTATGAACCGCCACCGCGATATTTTTCTTGGCTCGGTCCTGCCCGACCACATATTCATCGAGATATTCTTTAATCTGCCGAGGTGTAGGAATCGAAGCAAACTTTGGCTTCGATGCCGACGCTCGGCGACGTTCCTGCGTAATAATATTGTGACAAAGTTCCACACAACTCGAACAAATATAAATATCGCCAGGCCCTTCAACCATCGGCCCCACGTCGCGATGCGATCTACCGCAAAAACTGCATATACTCCCACCTTTACCTTTTTTATTTCCTCCACCCCCGCCGGAATTACTCCCATTTCGCATATTTGCCATAATTCTTTCCTTCAACTCGTTTCGAGTATTTCACATGGTTATTAACTTGGTGTTTCTGATACATCGTCACACCCGCCATTGAAACTTCTCAAAAACTTTCAATAGCCTCAATATAAATATTACTTATCTCCATGACAGTCATCTATAATCTTGTCACGGAGTTTTTTAAACTCTTTTTGGTCAATCTGCCCTCTTCTAAGCATATCTCGCAAATCCCCCAAAGTAAAAGGGATTTGTTGCTCATAATCATTTTGCGTCGATCTGTTCGATTTCCAATAACGCCAGATCAAAACAAACACGCCATAAGCACCCAAAATCAAGATTAAAATGCTTAGGAGTAACCAATGTTTTTCCCACATAGCATATATTATATTACATCCAATAAACTCATGCCAATTCAAATTTAAATTCCTGCCCAATAATGTCGATAAAAGAAATTCATAAAAGATTCATTTGGCATCCGATATGACGAATCAATATAATCGCGAAATACGACAATTCCATTTGAACCTGGAGATTCAAAAATGAACATTCCGCTCGCATCGCAGGATATTTCCGATCTTGAGATCAAAGTAGTCAATGAGGTTTTACGCTCCGAACGATTGAGCCTCGGACCGAAAATCGAAAATTTTGAAAAAGCCGTCTGTGATTTCGTCGGATGCAAATACGCCGCTGCGGTCAATTCCGGAACCTCCGCCCTGCACATCGCCATGATCGCCGCCGGCATCGGCCCAGGCGATGAAGTCATCACCTCCTCCTTCAGTTTCATCGCCTCATCCAACTCGATTCTCTACGTCGGAGCCAAACCCGTCTTTGTGGATATCGACCCCGAAACCTGGCAGATCGACCCCAACAAAATCGAAGCCGCCATCACCCCACGCACCAAAGCCATCCTGCCCGTTCACGTCTTTGGTCAACCGGCACAAATGAAACCCATCATGGAAATCGCCAAAAAACACAACCTGACCGTCATCGAAGATTCCTGCGAAGCCATCGGCGCCGCCATCGACGGCAAAAAGGTCGGCACGATCGGACTCTGCGGCGCTTTCGCGTTTTATCCCAACAAACAAATCACCACAGGCGAAGGCGGTATCCTCATCACCAACGACGAGCATGTCGCACGAATGGCTCGTTCCCTGCGAAATCAGGGACGAGGAGAAGGCGCCACCTGGCTTTGCCACGAACGCCTCGGATACAACTACCGCATGTCCGATATCAACGCAGGCTTGGGCTGGGCACAAATGCAGCGCATCGATTACATCATCAACAAACGCAGCACCGTCGCCCAATGGTACACCGACAGGCTCAAAGACTACTCCGATCTGATCTTACAAAAAATCGAACCCAATGTCGAGATGAGCTGGTTCGTCTACGTGGTCCGTCTGGCAGATCGTTTCTCCATCGAACAACGCGCCAAACTCCTCAAGCTCCTCACGCAAAACGGTATCGGCTGCAACCCCTATTTCTCGCCGATTCATCTGCAAAAATATTACCGCGACCAACTAGGCCACCGCGAAGGCGAACTGCCCATTACCGAACACATCGGCCAACGTTCCTTCGCCATTCCGTTTTCAACAAAAATCACCCAGACCCAAGTCGATTACGTCTGCGATACACTCAAAAAATTGATCGGACAGATATGATTTAATACAACATCGCCATTTTTCGGACAAAATCCTGAATTTGTGGCCCCCAGTGAACAATAACGATAACGCTGACGATCCATAAGACAATCGACATCTGAAACGGATGGTCGGTGGCGAAAATTTCCATCGGCCCCCCGAACCTGCCGGTCTGAATCAACGAAGCAAATCGAAAAATCCCATAAAAAACAAACGGCAGACTATACACCAGATAATTGGTCCCAAATTTTTCGGCCGTCTGCGGGTCCATCGTATAAAGCATGAACGTCGTTATCGCCACCGCTGCCGAAATCGTCAACAAATGCCCCAGCAATTCAAGCGTATACCGTTCAAGCACAGGCCGACGGTCGCTGGCAAGATGATAATTATTGTTTGTAACCGCCAACTCGCATCGCCGCTTGCCGAACCCCACAAAAAGACACAACGTAAAGGTACACACCAAAAGCCACGGACTCAGCGGCACTTCAATCGCCACCACCCCCCCCAATGCCCGAAGTACAAATCCTATCGAAATACACATGACATCGACGATCACATGATGCTTAAGCCACCACGAATAAAGCAAATTCAGCAATAAATACGCAATCGCCACAAACCCCAAAAGCAAATTCAACGCAAAGCTGCCCCCGAGTCCCAAAACCAGCAACCCAACCACCAGAAACCACGCCGCCCCCATCCCAATCTGACCGCAAGCCAAAGGCCGAAACTTCTTTTTCGGATGCTGTCGATCCAG
>JAAZAW010000300.1 GCA_012514125.1 Phycisphaerae bacterium
ATTGATGCCGTCAAACGGATTCTTGACAAAACGAACAGAAGCATCTACAGCCATCAAGTTCTGACCTTCCTTATTGTGGTTGGTGCTATTTGCTTCAATATTGTTTGCCGATGAGGTACCTGCAAGCAAAGTAGTTGCTTTGTCACAATCCGGTTTAGCACCATTATTTTCATCGCCACCAATGGTAAAACCAGGTTTAACCGATGTGGTCCAGTAACTTGAGAACGGCGCCTGGAATGAATAAGCGATCAGAGCGCCAGCTCGCTGATCAGTATAGAAATCAGAGAAAAACTTTGGCGATCCGGTGGTGGTACCGTCTTTCAGGTCATCTTCGATGGCATTTTTCCCTTTAACTGATGGGCAAACGAAAACCTTCGGTGTAGCTTGACCATTACGGCAGAGCAACCACAGACAGGCGGAAACAGTCGGTGTGGTCCTTGCAGTTGTATTTTTGGATGAATCAAATGGATCATCAGTATATGCTGTATTTAAATTTCGCCACGGACTTTGATCGCCAGCAGCTTTATTCACATCCGTCGCTGTAATTGTGCCGGCTTCATCCGCGGGAATGGCAGGAAACTTTTCCCCATTATCTTGGGCATATATATTTAAGCCAGTTCCGATTTGTTTCAAGTTTGACGAGCAAACCGCACGCCGAGCGGATTCGCGAGCGCGTCCAAGAGCAGGCAATAAAATAGCAATTAACAACGCAATGATCGCAACAACGACCAATAGCTCAATTAACGTAAACGCTTTCTTTTTCATTTGATAGTCTCCAGTAATTAATAAACATCTTTTTGATTATATATTTGGATCGTCCATATCTTTATCCAAAGGAATCAATACAGTGTCCCAATTTGTGGTGTCAACAGCCGGTTTAACTTTCTTAACACCGGGAACGGTATTCGCAGCTCCAGTCGCAGTATCGCGGGATGTAAAAATATTATCTTTGTTTACACCGACATAGGCGGTTTTTTCAAAGGTCGCATGGCCGTCACCATACAAGCAATTCTGACCATCACCTACATGATTTTTGCTGTTTATGTAAAGCTTAAGATTGTTTTGATTCGTCGTACTGTAATCAGAATTAACAACGTCCGATTGAGCAAAAGTCGGATTGGCACCATTATTCTGATCCGCCGCGATGATAATACGGGGATCAGTATCAACGGCCCACATATCCCAAGTACCCTTACCGCCGGATAAACTTGAATACGGTTGAATAGTCGAATAAGAAATCGTAGAAGTCGGCAATGTATTTACAGGCGGTGGGGTACCGGGAGTAGTCGAGCTGTACCATGGAAAATCAATAAAGTTTTCAGGAGTGGGTTCTGCACCGCCGTCACGAGCCCAAGCTTTCTGACCAGCCTGTTCCGAACTTGGACAAAGGAAAATTTCCGGCTGGGCTAAGTCGGCCCGTACCAGTTTCCATAACATCATGGATGTTGATACATCGCAGCCATCTTCTAAGTCACTGTCATTATCGACACCATTAGTACCAGTGGGAGTCTTAAGTTGGAAAGTAACATTTTTTTCTGCAAGAACCCGAGCGATTTTCTTCTGTTTACCACTACTATCTTTTCCTGGGTCTGTCATTGGGAACATGCCGTGATAATCGCCACTATAGATGACCATCCCCGTATGAATCTGCTTCAGATTCGAAGCACAAGCGGCTCGTTTGGCTGATTCACGTGCCTTACCAAGTGCCGGCAGCAGAATGGCGATCAACAACGCGATGATCGCGATAACCACTAACAGCTCGATCAGTGTAAAACCTTTTGATCGATTCTTCATTTTCATTTTCCTCCAAAAACATTAATTCAAATCATAAACACACACAAACTTCGATGCTAAAGCCTTCGTTGACTCAAATTTGATAACAAAATAAGTCCATGCCGCTTTAATTGCCGCAAACCAGGAACCACCCGACGGGTGAATCCGGTTTTTGTAACTAAAGCAACAAAATATGTCGTCAACTCAAGCTATACTAACAGAACTTATTCAATCTCGGCATCTTCACCTTTCCTCTGCAGCGAAAAAGTGCGATTCCTGCGTTGAATACGTTCGTTTAGCCAACTTTTTAACATCTTCGGCTGGTTTCTGGAGGTCTTCAGGCGAGAAAATATCGAAAATTTATCAAAATAAGCGAATAATAAAGAATGATAACATTAGGATATAAATACTGACTGAATAATAAATAGATGATATCGCCGTCTCACACGTTTTTGGCAAAGATCGGTATTGCAATGACTCGCAATACATAAACATTCTCTAAATGTCCATATTACGACATCTTGTAAATGTGTCAAGAGAAAAAAACAAGAAAACTTTTCATACTTGTTAATTTCTTGTTCACAATTCCCTTGTCGTTCTTATCTTTACTTATATGTGTTTGATTTAATATCACCGTGTATTAAAATGTCAAAAATTCGGTCCCTGAGCTTGCCGAAGGGACTTATCGCCATGTGCGTTTCATCTGCGAAAGACCCTTCGGCAGGCTCAGGGTCCGGATTTTGGCGGTTTCGATAGTATGATTTCAACACAATACTTCCAACTTCTTCCAACTTCTTCCAACTTCTTCCAACTTCTTCCAACTTCTTCCAACTTCAACTCTTCTTCAACTTCGTCTCAACTTCTCTTCCCTGGCGTCTTGGCGGCTCCCCTCCTTTCGTCATTCCGGACCCCCGTCTTCACGGGGATAACTCCGGCGGGAATCCAGAAACGGCTCGAGCCGTTGGACAATCCTATTCCAACTTCCGACTTCCAACACAAAATTTGCTCTCCCACCGTCCCTTTTCTATTGACAACCGCAAGCCAAACGATAGTCTATTAATTTATATATAGTCCTTTTAACAACTATTTATGGCTTACACCGGTTCGGCGCGTTTTTTTTGTCCCTTCGCGGTGACAGGCCATAGTGAAATGAAAATCAATATCGATTATAGTACAGGAACAAACCCGTGACTTACAATCCGCCCCAAATACCGGAAGAAGCTCGCAAAATCGCTCAGCGTTTTTTTGAACATGCCGTGACCGTAGCTGAAACACGCAATTTCGATTACGCCATTGAACTCTACCTTCAAGGCCTGGCCAAAGACCCCCAAGCCGTCGAAAAAGGCCATAAACCCCTGCGGGAATATTCCTTTAAACGTCTTGCCCTGGGCGGAAAAAAAGCGGGCTTCCTCGAATCGCTCAAACGCAGTACCTCCAATAAAAAAGACCCCATTCAGGCCATGCTGAACTCCGAATATTTCCTCGCCAAGGACCCGCTCAACGTCACCTATGCCGAAGCGGTCGTTAAAAATGCCGATCAGGCCGAACTGCCTGAAACGCTTCTGTGGTCGCTCAACGTCTGCCTCGAACTGACCAAACAGGAAAAGAAACTCAATCTCAATCGGCTTTTGATGATCAAAAACTATTTCGAAAAACTCGGCGACTCTTTTGAACAAGCCGGCCGACCCAAAGACGCCATCGCCAGTTTCGAAGGAGGCCTGGCCGCTCTGGATGTCGGCGTACAAACCGAAGCCGGACGCAACATGGATTTCGTCGGCCTTCAGCGAGACCTCGCCGGCAAGCTGACGATTCTACGCGGAAAATATGAACGGGCCGAAAGCTTCAGAGAATCCATCCGCGATGCCGATTCCCAAAAACACCTTCACGATCAGGGACGAATCATCAAAGGCGAAGAACTTCACGAAAGAAATATCCAAAAAACACGGGATGACTTCCAGGCCAATCCCGACGTCCCCGGAAAACTTAACACCTATGTCGATGCCCTCCTTCAGCGTGGGAAGCCGGAAGACGAAGAAATCGCCATTAACCTTCTCATCGAAAATTACCAGAAATTCAACCAGTACAGCTATAAAATGCGAGCCGACGATATCCGCATCCGTCAGCTCACCCGAAACGCCCAGAGCATCAAATCAAAAATCGCCGCCTCGAAGGAATCCGATCCCGCACTGCAAGCCCAATTCGCCCAGGCCCTTGCCAAACTCGATGCCTTCGAACTCGGCGTTTTCAAGGAACGAGTCGAGCAATATCCCACCGACACCAAAATCAAATTTGAATATGGCCGTCGGCTTTACAAGGCAAAACAATACGACGAATCAATCCCCGTCTTTCAGGCCGCCGGCTCCGACCCTCGTTTCGCCTCGCGTGCCAAATACCATATCGGCGCCTGCTTCTTCCAGAAAGAATGGTACTCCCAGGCGGTCGACGTCTTGAAACAAGCCATCGAATCGCACGAAACTCCCGGCGATGCTCTTTCAAAGGAAATGTACTATATCCTGGCCCGTTCATACGAAAGCGCGGGACAAAACGACGACGCTCGAAAAGCCTACAACAAACTCATTCAATGGGATTTCAACTATCGCGATGTCCGGCAGAGAATCGACAAACTCGGGCAATAACCCCCCAAAATCAAAATAACTGGCATAAACCAAAATGCCTGTTAAAATAAAACTGTTATATGACCTTAATACGGATTTGATTGAATACATGTGAGGCTCAAAAATAAAAAAACTTATTGGGTAGAAGAACCTGAAAACAAGGGTACAACGATATTGCCCCCCCGCGCAAGAAGTAAGTGGAAATAGTATAAGGAGTTTTTTCTATGTTCAAACAATGCAAATATGCTCTGCTTTGCATGTTGACCTCGACCACCGCAGCCATGGCTCAAAAAGCCGCCGATCCTCAGGAGGTCCTGATTCCTGAACAAAGCATCATTCTTCCCTGGATCGTCGGATTGGGTATCTTCGCCGCGGTCCTGATCGTCGGGTTCAAACATTCCGGCAGAACACACCTCGACTAAACTTAAAAAACCATCTTACGGGAGGAAAATGAGAATGAAAAATTACTTGATAATCGGGCTTATTGTTCTCAACGTCGTTCTGGTCGGCACGCTCGCCGTGGGCCTCCTGAACATTCCCCAGGCCAATGCTCAACCCATCCCCCTTTCCGGCAACTTCCTGATGGTCAGCGGAGCCATTCTCGGCAGTAAATCGGACATCGTCTACGTCATCGATCTCGAAAACCGCAGACTTCTGGCCTTGTATTACGATCGCGCCTCCGAAAAGACCAGTTCCGTCGGAACACGCGACCTCATACGGGACCTCGGCAGCGAACCCGAAGGATCACGCCGACGCGTCCCCATCAGGCCACGATAATAAACCATCACCCTTAACCGCAAAGGAGTTTTCTTATGGATCGGAAAAACATAACTATCATAACTCTCACAACCACCGCCGTCATTTTGCTCGCGGCCCTTGTCTTCGTACAGATGTTTAACTCGCCCAACGTCGTTGTCGCCGGTTCCATGGAAGCGAGAGGCGGCGATTATGTCGCCACCATGGGCAAAATCGCTTCAGACGTCGAAGCACTTTTCCTCCTCGACGCCCGTTCGAGAAACATGGGAATTTACTATTACGACAATAACTCAAAACGCATCGAGCTTTATCAGGTTCTGCCCCTCGCCCAGATCGAACGCCCCGCAGATCGTGACCTGCGATAACCTAAACGAATATACACGCCGATAGAGGCCTTCGCCCCACGAAGAGCCTCTATCGACGATCATTTCCCTCGCCAGAAAACAATCTTTCCAACTTCTTCTATTCTCTTAATTTTCTTTTCTTAACCTGGCATCCCTGGTGTCTTGGCGGTTCAATCTCTTCTCTTCCAACTTCCAACGTCAAATAAACAAATTCACATGACTCCCATCCGCCTTTTCCAGATAAGTCGCCACTCCGCCTAGCTCAACACCGTCGATCAACTCTTCCTTCCGAATTCCCATCAACTCCATCGACATCGAGCAAACCACCAGCTTCACTCCCGCCTGCCTCGCGCTCTCGATCAATTCTTTCAGCGATGCCACATTTTTCTTTCGCATGATTCTCTTCATCATCCATGTCCCCATCCCTCCCATATTCATCTTCGAAAGCGTCAACTTTTCCGCCCCCCTCGGCATCATCCATCCAAACATCCGCTCGATCAAATTCTTCCTCACCATCCCCGGCGTCTCTTTCCGCAAAATATTGATCCCCCAGAACGTGAAAAACATCGTCATCTCGCTCCCCATCGCCGCCGCCCCGTTCGCGATCACAAACGCCGCCATCGCCCGATCAAAATCATTGCTGAACACCACAATCGTCTTATTCCTGCTCGAAGCCTTCGGGGTCGCACAGGAAATCTCCCCTCCCTGTCGAACGACCGTCGCCGTATACACCCCCTTCTTCGTCTCTATCGACAAAAGCCGATGGCACATGCTCTCGCACCACGCCTTCGCATCCTCCACAAACCCCGGATCACGCGTCGATATCCGCACCGCCTCTCCGATCGACACTTCCTCCATCGCCTTTTTCAACTGCATAATCGGCCCGGGACACTGCAACCCGCAGGCATCAACCTCACGAACCACGCGAACCTCGTCTTTTCCTTTCTCCGCCGGCAATCCCAGCGCACTTTTCCCTTCGCCGGAATCATCCCACACATCCTCACCTTTCACCTCTTTCTCACCTTTCATACTTTTCTCACGTTCTTCCATCCCCACCACCATCTTATACGTCTTGTATCCTCCCACCAGATTTCGACACCGATACCCTTTCTGCGTCAAAAGCCGACATGCCAGATATCCCCTGAGCCCCACCTGACAAAACGCCACCACTTCCTTATCCTTCGGAATCTCATCAAGCCGCTCTCGCAATTCATCGAGCGGTATCACCTGCGACCCCGGAATCGTTCCACCCGAAACCTCTTCCTCCGACCGAACATCCAGCAGCATCTGCTCATCCGTAAAATTCGCAATCTCTTCCGCCTGACAAAGTCCCACATCTCCCTTCATCGCATTCGACGCCACGTATCCCGCATAATTCACCGGATCGCGTGCCGATCCATAAGGCGGCGCATAACAAAGCTCCAAATCACCCAAATCGCCAACCGTCAGCCCCGCCCGCATCGCCACCGCGATGACGTCGATCCGCTTATCCACCCCCTGGGCTCCCACCGCCTGAGCACCAAGAATCTTCCCATTCGTCGGATCATACAACAGCTTCACCGATATCGGACTCGCCCCCGGATAATATCCCGCATGGCTCGCCGGATGAACATAAACCTTCTCATACACCCTGTTCGCCCGTTTCAGCGCTTTTTCGTTCATCCCCGTCATCCCCGCCGTCAAATCAAACACCTTCGTTATCGCCGTCCCCTGCGTCTTGCGATAAACGCTCTCCCTGCCGAAAATATGATCCGCCGCAATCCGTCCCTGCCGATTCGCCGGCCCAGCCAACGGAATCAGCGCCCTTCCTCCCACAAAATGTTCCACCTCCACCGCATCCCCCACCGCGTAAATGTGCGGATCGCTCGTCCGCATATGCTCATCCACCACAATCCCCCAAGCTCGCCGATCGTCAACCCCGCCTCCTTCGCCAGCGACACCTCGGGCCGAACCCCTATCGACAAAATGGCCATATCGCATTCCACTTTCTTCCCATCGCTCAGGGTCGCCGTCAACCCCCGCCCCTCGACCTCCTCGATCCTATCCACCGAAACCCCAAGCCGCAAATCCACCCCATGAATCTCCAACTGCCGGCGGATAGGCTCCGTCATCTCCGCATCCATCGTGCTCATCACCTGTCTGGACAATTCCACCAGCACCACATCGGCATCCCGCTCACGAATCGCCTCCGCCATCTCAAGCCCGATATGTCCTCCGCCGATTACCAGAACCCGCCGGACATGCCGTTCATCGATCTGTCTCCTGATCGCATCCATATCCGCGATATTCCGTAGCGTAAACACAAGCTTCGAATCGAATCCCGCAGGCCGTATCGGCATCGCCCCCGGACTCAAAATCAACGCGTCATATTTCACCCATTCTTCCCGGCTATCCGACAGATTCTTCGCCAGAACCCTCTTGTTCTCGCGATCGATCCCCACCACTTCGGTCCGTGTCCGGACATCGATCCGATATCGTTTCCGCATCGCCGCCGGCGTCTCCACCAAAAGCCGTTCCCGATCCGTAATCACGTCGCCGATATAATAAGGCATCCCGCAATTGGCAAAGGAGATGTGCTCCCCCCGTTCAAACATGACAATTTCCGCCTCTTCGCTCAACCGCCTCGCCCGCGCCGCCGCCGAGGCGCCGCCTGCCACTCCACCCACAATAACAACCCGTTTCACATCGCGCATCATCTTCCCTTTCCAAATAGAATGGGCCTCGCCCACCATCTCAATTCTCTTCCTCGACTCTTCCAGACTAAACGACTTCTTCGACTTTCGTCCTCTTCCGTGGCGTCTTGGCGGTTCAATTCTCTTTTCTTCCAAACTTCCCCAACTTTTCTCAACTTCCCTCCCTTCGTCATTCCCGCGAAGGCTCGAATCCAGAAACGGCTCTGGCCGTTTGACAATCCTCTTCCAACTTTCAACTTCTAACTTCTTCCAACTTCTCTTAACTCTCTCAACTTCTCCCACTCCCTAACAATTCTTCCGAACACACTCGATCAAACCCGGCAAATTCGGATGGGCAATCGAATAATAAACCATTCGGCCACGCCGTTCGCTCTTCAGAAATCCATGTCCCTTAAGCTGCCGTAAATGCTCACACGTCTGATCCGGCGACGTCTCGCACATCGCCGCAATTTCATGCACCGCAAACTCCCCCTGCATCAAAACATCCACAATCCTAAGCCGCACCGGGTGCCCCATCATCCTCAAACACTCCGCCGCCGCTTCCAAAACGTCCATCGACAACAATTTCAATTTATTCATCATCATCACCTCATAGATCAATATATCGTAACATTTCAATATGTCAATATATAAATTCATAATTCCCTCGACTTCTCGTCAACGCCTCACATCCCGCTCCAATCCCTCAAAACCGTCCGCTATCAAACAAAAAAGGGATGATGAAATTAAATTCCACCATCCCAATCAGAAAACACCTCAAGCCGTTGGACAATCCAACTTCCAACTTTTAACTTTTAACTTTTAACTTCTTCCTCCTACAACAACCTCTTATACGGAATTGACTTATTGAATGCGCGGTACTTTAATGTCAATAAACTATTTCAGGCAGTATGAGCTTCGAAATCGGGATATCGTGACATTAGCCCCCGCGCACGAAGTAAATGGAATTAGTA
>JAAZAW010000301.1 GCA_012514125.1 Phycisphaerae bacterium
CCAAGCCCAGGGCAACCCCACCCACCAGTATCCCAGCCACATCAAAACTCCGACGATAGCGCAAACCACAAGCCGACTCCAGAAATAAGTGAACGTCATGCCCGCGATTTCAACCGAAACCCGCCTGGCACGCCGGCTGTGGCTTTCAAGTTGCCTCATGATCAACATCCCATCTTGCGCATGATCGCCACAACCGTCAAAAACGCCAGCCATAACACATAAATTCCAACCATCACGGCAAATTTTCTGTCAGAAACGACAGTGGGTTCATTATTTTTTTTGTTCATTGTCAAACTCCTCTTTCTTTATTTGCAGTTGCGATGTTTTTCCATCGATGTCGCAAACTTTAGTATCTTTCTCAATCGCCTGAACGTCGATATCGGCTGCTTCCGCCACCGTCGGCCAGACAAACTCTCTAAATAATATTTTCACCGCAGCCGCGGCGGGAATCGCCAGCAGCAATCCGAATAAACCCGCCAGTTCCGATCCGATTAACAATACGATAATCGTCGTGATCGGATGCAAGCCGATGGACTTGCCCTGAACAAACGGGGTAAGAATCCAGCCATCGACAAATTGGGCAATACTGAAAACCACCGTCGCCCAGATCGGCTGGCGAAATCCTCCTGAATCGACATATGAAATAATGACAACAAACGGAAGTCCGACAAACGGAGCGAGGAAGGGCACGAAATTCAGCACTCCCATCGCCAATCCCAAAGGCCAGGCGAACGGCACACCTACAATCTGAAATCCGATCGCACAGATCAAACCTACCGCAAGGCACACGAGCAATCGTCCGCGAAAAAAATGGGCCATGATGTCGTTGATCGGTCCAAGAACACCCAGAAGTCTGGCTTTATATTTTTTCGGTAAAAATCGACGAACTGTTTCAGTGATTCGATCGAAACGCCAGAGGAAGAAAAAGATATAAATGGGAATCAGAATTCCCAGATTAATGATCGTAAAAGCGGACGTCAGAATCTTGGTGAAATAATCGAACAGATATTGCACCATCTTGCCCGAATAGCTCGAAAGGTTGCTCTGGATTTGTCGGCTGAGTTTTTCGGCCTGTTCCGGTTCGAGCCGTTGATAAAGGATGCGATGGATGTCCGCGGGTCTTTCCGATATCCATCGCAGAAAATCCTGGATCTGATACACCAATTGCGGAACAACAATGATGAACACACCTACTACCGACGCAATGAGCAGGAGAAAGACCATAATCACGATAAACAGCCTGGGCAGTCCTTTGCGTTCAAACCAGCCCACCGCCGGATCGAGAATATAGGCAATCGTCAAAGACAAAAGAACAGGACTTAAAATATGTTCCAGACGCCAGAGAAAAAATCCGATCACCGTCAGGGTCAGAACAATCACCATCGCGTTATGCCAACGGGTCGGCACAAGAGGATGTCGAAGATCATCGGCTAAGGGTTGCGGCATTGGTGTTTCTCCCACATATTTGTGTGCAAAACAATTCGATCGATCCGTCACTCAACGACCATTTACTGTTTTTTCGATTCAGGCTCCAGGGTCAGGTCCTGATTAAACGTCGTTCGAAAATCATAAATATCGAGAAAATCGTCGATCCGGTCTTCATCGCGTTTGGCCATCCATCCGGCATCAACCATCGCGAAAACAATCCTGCCGAAATCCATCGTACCCTGAATGTTCCAGTGCTTGAGCACCAGTCCCGCGAGCAAGCCCCATCGCTTAATTGCCAGGTCGCGAAGTCCAAGACACAGGTCCCGCCCTGTAATGTGCTGATCGGTCTGATTGGCCTGGTGAAGTTTCTGCACCGTGTACTTGAGTCCTTCGCGCACAAAGTTGTACGCATCAACCGGGTATCGCCCGTTTTCCCGGGCGAGGTCTTCCAACGATTTCAAACTTTCCGGTTCCACCATACTATTTTTTCTTCTTTCGTCTGCGATTCCGCCTTCGTCGATTGCCGGTCTTCTCGCCTTCGACGCCGGGGGATTTGTTTCCTTCGGACGTTTCGTTCGCCCGATTCGATTGACCGGAACGCTGAGGACCTCGGCCTTCTCTTCTGACCTGGGCCTTGTCATGTCCAACCGCGTCATCAACCGCATCGGCGATGTCCTTCTCCTGCGGGAATTCCTCCTCGGAAAGACCCTTTTGAGCCTCTGACAAGAACGTTTGGGAATCATTCATTCGCGACTCCGCCTTGGGAGCTTCTTTCTTCGAAGGTTCCAAACCATTCTCCGGAGCCTGTGCCGGTGAAATTTCTTCCAGCGGAAACGTCACCATCCGATCGGCGAACATTACCTGCACCAATTGGGTCAGGACATGGCGGTCCTTGACTTTTCCGACGCCCTGGGGTGTTTCAACCCAGCTGCCGATGTTCGGTAAACGCGCGATTAATTCTTCGTAGGTTTTTTGTTCAAACCGCAAACAGCATCGAAGCCTACCGCAACGCCCCGACACTTTTGACGGATCGAGCGTGGCTTTTTGAAGCTTCGCCATTTTCATGTTCACCGGACGCAGCGTTTTGAGACAATTCTTACAGCAGCACTCTCTGCCGCAGATTTCATAATCCGCCAGCAGTCGTGCTTCGTCGCGTGCGCCGATCTGCCGAAGCTCGATACGAGTCTGATATTCGTGCGCCAATTCACGCACCATCTCGCGGAAATCGACACGACCTTCTGCGGTAAAATAAAAAATAATTCGTTCACCGCCGAAAATGTGCTCGACACAAACCACCGTCATCTTCAAACCCAGTCGTTCGGCAGTCTCCATGCAATATCGCTTCTTCGCCGCCGAATCACTTTGCATGCGTTTTTCTTCCATCATGTCCTGGGCCGTCGCCGGACGAACCATCTTGCCTGCGTGGCGGATCAGATATTCCGGACCGCTTTGTTCGATATAACGATCCACCTGCTTGGGCAACACAAACAGGCCGCTCTCGACCTCACAACTATAACAAAGGACACGCCCCAACTCGATACCGCGTTCGGTTTCCACCAACACAGGCTGGCTTGGAATCAGTGTCGTCTGGCCGGTGTATTCAAACTCGCCCACAAAGCCCAGATAGCCGTATTTCACAACCACCGTCTTGGGCGGTGTCGCAGTTCCCTTGGAGGTTTCGGCATTGTGTTCCATAAAATAAAATTTCCTACGTGGCCAATAAAGTATATAAAACGTCCGTGACCACAATCGCGACGTTCACATTCGCATCGATCATTGTCTCCGCCCGGCTGAGGGTCTGAATCTTTCGACGAAGCGAATCCATATCATTCTTCTGTGCCAGCGACTCAATCGCCTTGATCCAATCGCGATTGAGCAGACTGTCGGGATCAAAGCCCAGCTTATATCTTACGCAATCCTGAAAAAAACCGCCAGTCAGTGCAAAAATCAATTTGATCGCCGAGCGATTCGTTTCGGACTCCGAGGTCCTGGCTTTGACACCGTCGACGTCCTGGCGAGTCATCTTCTCCGCCAGAGACTTGGCCTGATCGATCACCCACTGAGCAAAATCGTCGGCTCCGCTTTGATCGACCACCATCAAATCTTTGCTTAGTCGGTCATTTAGATCATATACCCCCAACTGATATAATTCCATCGCCTTGCCCAAACTTCCCGGATAAAATCGCGCGAGAAATCCACTTTGGGTCTGGTCCGCGCCGGCCTGGACAAGACGTTCGATAACGAACGACTCCGGTAACGGACGAAAAACGACCGTCTGCGTTCGGCTGCGAATTGTCGGGAGCATGGCGCCGAGTTGCTGAACAATCAAAAAAAGATAGGTATTGGGCGGCGGTTCCTCGAGTGTTTTTAACAAGGCGTTCTGGGCTGAACGGTTCATCAGCTCGGCTTCTAAAAGCACAAAGATTTTGTTACGCCCCACCGTCGGTTTAAGGGCGACTTTTTCGATGACTTCCTGGCGGATCACGTCGATGCCCAGTTCGGTGGCTTGATGTTTTTCCTTGCCGCTGACCGTGGCGATGAGTTCCTTGTAAACGATATGAAGATCGGGATGATTACCGGAATCCACCAGCTTGCATGCGGCACAATTTCCGCAGCGATCCTGTCAGGGGTTTGCGCCTTCGCGCGGAGCGGTGCGAGGATGATCGCAGAGTAAGACGCCCGCAAGTTCTTTGGCGGTCGTGGTTTTGCCGATACCGTCCTGCCCGACAAACAGATAACCATGATGGAGCCGACCCGCTGAAAGGGCCTGCTCGATCCGGTCGATAGCTGAATCCTGATGACAGATATTAAAAATGGACATCACATAAAATCTCTAAAATTCGTCGATGCACCTGTTCGACGGTTCCCTCCGCCGGGCAAATCAGCACGGGGCGGGGATAAAACGAGGGCAATTTTAAAAAAATATCGCGCACTTTGCGATGAAATTCAAGCCCCTTCTGCTCCATCGCGTCCAAAGCGACCTGAGATCGATACGTTTGAATACGCTCGAAACCCTGCTCGGAATCGACATCCAAAACGACGGTCAGGTCAGGCCAGAGGTTGCCGGTGGCCATGTCGGCTGTCTGGATAATCTCGGCAACATCAAGGCCGCCCGCTCCCTGATACGCACAGCTTGAAGAAACATAACGATCTGAAAGCACCGTCCGCCCCGCCGACAGTGCCGGTCGAATTTTTTCCGACACCAATTGTGCCCGACTGGCCATAAACAGCATCAATTCACAACGAATATCACGACGGGCGTATTTTTCTCCGAGAAGAATTTCACGAATCGCATTACCGATATCGGTGTCGCCCGGATCGCGGACCGTCAGGGGACCGCCGCCGGTTTTGCGAAGATACTCTGCCAGGCGATGGACCTGAGTACTTTTCCCACAACCGTCGGGACCATCTAAAACAATAAATTTTCCTGCCAGCTTAGCGGACAGATTCGGCGCAAACTCATTCGTCATCGGATTTCCTTTTTTCAGAACGATGCCTAATTATAAGGAAGGATCGCTCAGAAATAAACGAAAGGCTGGAATAATTTGAAGAAGTTGCCGCGTTTATCCGGATTTTTGGTGGAAATATCAACGAGCGATTTGACAGGGGGGCAAATTTGCAGGCGAATATTCGCCCCGAAGGTTCAGCTACATTTTTCATTGGAAAAAATACGTGTTCGGAATAATTTCATTCTAGAAAAGTTTTACTTTATGGGTAATAATAAATAAAAAAAATTATTATACGTTTTTATTGACTAACCCCCCTTTCGTTCGTATAATTATTACTTAAATATTTGTTTATACACATTTCCTATCCATAACATAACTCTTAAAATGATTACGTATAGTTTTTACATATCTCTTATCGATATCTGACAGTTGCGTCTCATCGCACCGGCAAGGGTGATTTCTACGATCTTTTTATCTTCTGAGCGATTTATCACAATCAGAAAAATTTATGGAGGATGTTGTATGCAATCTGCTACAAAATCAAACAAAAGTTTTACTAATAAACATTTAAAAATTGCAGGAAAAATTCACGACGGCGCCAATTTATCAAACTGGCGTGACTGGCAATGGCAGATCAAACACGCGATACGCGATATCGATGTTGTCGAACGATTGCTGGGCATCGAGTTTTCCGATGAAAAGCGTGAGTTTTTAAGGAAAACGCTGGACAAATTTCCGATGTCCATTACTCCCTATTATCTTTCGTTAATTGATCCAAACGATTACGAGAACGATCCTATTTTTCTTCAGGCGATTCCATCTCCGAGCGAGTTGCAAATTTCACGTCATGATATGGCGGATCCGTTGGCGGAAGACAAAGACAGTACCGTGCCGGGGATTACTCATCGTTATCCGGATCGGGTGCTTTTTTATATCAGTCATGTGTGTTCGATGTATTGTCGTCACTGCACTCGCAAGCGCAAGGTCGGCGATGTGGATCTTTATCCCAGCAAAGAAGATTTGCTGGCTGGAATCGAGTATATTCGTGAACATACGGAAATTCGGGATGTGCTTCTTTCGGGCGGCGATCCGTTCATGCTCAGTGATGAACGGCTGGACTGGATCCTTTCCTTGCTGCGAGAGATTCCGCATGTGGAAATTCTTCGTATTGGTACTCGCATACCGGTGGTTTTGCCGTATCGAGTCACCGACACTCTTGTCAATATTTTGAAAAAGTATCATCCGCTATGGATCAATACACACTTTAATCATCCTCGGGAACTGACGGCTTCTTCGAGTATGGCGTTGGCGAAACTGGCCGATGCGGGTATTCCGTTGGGAAATCAGTCGGTTTTGCTGGCGGGGGTGAACGATTGTCCTCGCATCATGCGCCGGCTGGTACACAAACTGGTGTTGAATCGAGTCCGTCCTTATTATCTTTACCAGTGCGATCTTTCGGAAGGTTTGACTCATTTTCGAACGCCGGTGGGTAAGGGGATTGAAATCATGGAAAGTCTTATCGGTCATACCAGCGGATTTGCCGTTCCGACATATGTTATCGACGCGCCCGGCGGAGGGGGTAAGATTCCTGTTATGCCGCAATATCTGATCAGTTGGTCGGCCAACAAAGTGGTTCTTCGGAATTATGAAGGTGTGATTACCACCTACAGGGAACCTGACAGTTATGAGCCGAATTTTTGCGATCGGGATTGCGACAAGTGCAATCTGACCCTCAAGCTGAATCCGGCGGAAGAATCCAAGGCGATTGGTATTGAAAAACTTCTTGCCGATTATGACAAAACGATTTCTCTGGTTCCCCACGACAACGAACGGCTGAAACGAAGGAACGGTGATGACTAGATCGATCAATCCATCAAGTTTGACATTGGGAAAGAGAAAAATGAAAGATCGTATTTTATGGTTGATGGTGGGTGTACTGGTGTTTTTCTGGGTTGGGGCGGCGGGCGCGGGGAGCGATTCCGACACATTTACCGTCGCGTTGACGGGTAAATATCCGCCTTTCAGTTTTGAGCCCGGCGGAAAACTCGCAGGCTTCGATGTCGATGTCTCGCGAAGTGTCGGCAGACATCTTGGACGTAGTGTTGTTATTGTCAAGACGGAATGGGACGGTATTCTGGCGGGATTACTTGCGGGAAAATATGACGCTATTATCGGGTCGATGGCCATCACACCGGAGCGTCAGAAGGCGGTAAATTTTTCTTCGCCCTATTATATTTCCGGCGCCCAGCTTTTCATTCATAAAGACAATCAGGACAACATCAGGAATATTGAAGATTGTGAGAATAAAAGAATCGGTGTTGTTCTGGGCGAGACGTATGAACACTATCTTACACAGCATTATCCGGGTATCGACGTTCGGACTTATAAATCCACGTTCGACATATTTGAGGACCTTAAAAATGGCAGGTTGGCCGGCTTTGTCAGCGACAAGCTTATCGGCAGTTGGCAGATCAAAAATGGAAACATGCCTTTTCGCCCTGCCGGTGATCTTCTCTATGAAGAAAACATCGGGATTCCGGTCAAAAAAGATCGGCCTGAACTGCTTGAACAGATCAATACCGCTTTGGCTCGGATGCGGGAGTCGGGTGAACTGGATCGTCTTTTTGATCAATGGTTCGGCATCAAGCAACAGGCCTTGAACAATTCCGGTTTGACGACATCGATCATCGCAGGCAAGCTTATCAAAGGATTTACCATCACCCTCGGTGTCGCGGGGATGTCTCTGGTTATGGGGTTTTTTCTGGCGATTCCTTCCGGTGTTATTTTGAATCGGCAAAAAGGAATCACCTGCGTCATTCTTCGCGGGATTGTGGATTTCATTCGAGGCACTCCCGTTCTGATTCAGCTTTTTTTCATTTATTTTGGCGGTCCGCAAATTGGTCTGACGATGAGTCCGATCACTGCGGCGGTTGTTACATTATCCATTAATGCGACGGCGTATCTTTCGGAAGTCATTCGCGCCGGTTTGATGAGCGTCGATCCGGGACAGAAACTTGCCGGCCGATCGCTTGGGTTGACGAAATTTCAGGTTTTTCGTCTAATCATCTGGCCCCAGGCGTTTCGGATCGCTCTTCCGCCATTGATCAACTCCGTTATCGCCCTGATGAAAGATACCGCGTTGATCTCAATCATTTCCGTCGGTGAGGTTATTCGCGAAACACAATCCATCATCAGTGTTACATTCAATCCGACTAAATATTACTTTATCACGGCGGTGATGTTTTTCATCGTGACGTTTCCGTTGATGAAACTAGCGGGACAGGTCGAACTGCGTCTGCGTCAGAAAGGATTTACCCATGATTAAAGTAAAAAATATTTCCTATCAATATACCGGAGCTGAAACTCCGGCGATTGAAAGTATCAGCGCCGAGTTTCCACGCGGAACGATTTCCGCCATTCTCGGCGAGAGCGGTTCGGGCAAAACGACCATGTTGATGTGTCTGGGTCGATTTATCAAACCCCAGAAAGGGACGATCGAACTTGGTGATGACGATCTTTATGCACTGCCTGAACTCGAATTTCGGAAACGTCTGGGAATTGTTTTTCAGAAGCTTTATCTTTTCCCGCATCTGACGGTTCTGGAAAACCTGAAACTTGCAGCCGTCCACGCTTTGGGGCAATCGCGTCATCAGGCCCAGGAAGAAGGGAGGGCGATGCTCGATCATCTTTCCATTTCGGATATTGTGAACAATTATCCGAATCAAATCAGCGGTGGTCAGGCTCAACGAGTCGCCATCGCACGGGCCTTGCTGCTCAAACCCGATTATGTTTTACTCGATGAACCGACCAGTGCGCTCGACGCGAACACCACACATGAATTCGGTCAATGGCTTTGCAGTTTGAAAGATGAAACCAATTTTATTGTCGTCACGCACGATACTCTGTTCGCCAAGGAAGTCGCGTCACTGGGCTTTTATCTTTCGAATGGAAAAATGCTCGACAGCGGGAACATTGATAAAATTATCCACAATGTCCACCAGGGACAGGTAACGGACAAAAATAGTTCCAAGGGAAAAGTTTATGCCTGATATCATCGAACAGTTTCAAAATTCTGTCATTCAGCATGGCGGGGACAATGATCGGGTTTATGTGATGAATCTCGATCGCCGTGACACATCGGCGTTGCTGGTGCATATTGAAAGACTGGTACGGCGGAACAATTATTCAAAAGTCTTCGCAAAGGTTCCAGATGATGTAAAACCCTATTTTGATCATGCGGGTTACAACGTTGAAGCTCGTGTTCCTTGTTTTTTTAATGGATCGATCGACGGCTGGTTTATGGCACGTTTTTTGAATGATTCACGAAAAACCGATGGGCGGCAGCCGCAATGCGACGAGGTATTGAATGTCGCTCAAGGTCAAACTCCGCACCCTGAACCCGCTTTGCCGGCGAGCGATTATCACTATCGGATTTGTCTGCCTGAAGATACTCCCGCGATGACCGAGGTGTATAAACACGTCTTTGAAACTTATCCGTTTCCGATTCATGATGCGAATTATCTTCGTCAAACAATGGCCTGCCATATTGTCTATTTCGGGATCTGGCACGGTAATAATCTCGTTGCCTTGTCTTCGGCGGAAATGGATGAAAAGTCTCAAAATGTGGAAATGACTGATTTTGCCACGCTGTCGGAATATCGGGGCCAAAAACTCGCCTTGATTCTGCTGGCTCGAATGGAAAAGGAGATGAAACAGCGTGACATGAAAACAGCTTACACAATCGCTCGCGCGCCGTCGTTCGGCATGAACATTACTTTCGCCAGGTTTGGATATCGCTATGCGGGCAGACTCATCAACAATACCAATATCGCCGGCGGATTTGAATCCATGAACATCTGGTATAAATCGTTGTAGACCTGCACAGTTTTTACCTATTTCATATTTTTATGGTTTCAAGGACATTCAAAACCTTGTCCAAATGATTTCGAGTATGAGAGGCTGAAATCTGAATTCTTAATCGGGCTTTACCTTCGGGCACCACCGGATATCCAAAACCCGTGATTAAAACGCCGTTATCCAGCATCGCACCGGCATAACGTATTGCCTTCTCCGTACAGCCAACCATCATCGGCATGATCGCACTGGCAGAGGGCAGCACCTGGAACCCTGCGTTGGTCAGCCCTTTCTTTAAATAATTCACATTTTCCTGAATATACGAGACGCGTTGGGGTTCCCGTTCCAGGATTTTCAACGCAGCCAGTGCCCCACCCGCAACGACCGGCGGCAGCGAATTACTGAAAAGCTGAGGCCTCGACCTCTGACGCATCCATTCAATGATGGGTTTGCAGGACGCGATAAAACCTCCGGCAGCTCCGCCCAAGGCTTTTCCGAGAGTTCCGGTCACGATATCGACTTTCACATGAAAATATTCCGGAGTTCCCCGCCCCGTTCGTCCCACCACGCCATGTGCATGGGAATCGTCAACGGCAACAAGGGCATCGAATCGGCGGGCCAACTCAACAATGGCCGGCAAATTCGCCAAATCGCCTTCCATACTGAAGACTCCATCGGTAATAATCAGACGTCTTCGAAAATTCGACGCTTCCCTGAGTTTACTTTCCAGATCGTTCATGTCCGAATGCCGATAGACGAGTCGCTGGACTTTGCTGCCACATAACCGGCAGGCATCGATGATGCTCGCGTGGTTGAGTTCATCGCTGATAACGACATCACCTTTTTCGAGCAGTGTTGAAACCAGGGCTTCATTCGCGTTCCAGCACGAGACATAAGTCGTGGCTGATTCCATACCTAAAAA
>JAAZAW010000302.1 GCA_012514125.1 Phycisphaerae bacterium
CCTTGACGATCCCCCCCGACAGCCCCTGTGGAATCAGCCAAAGCCGCTTTTCCAGAACCCGCGTGCCCGATAATAATAAGAATTCGCCTCTTCAAATAATTTATTTTTAAATAACCTGCTCGATCATCCCCATCACAATTCCGGTCGCCCAGGAAAGTCGAAGCGACAGGGTATAAGCAAGCAAAAAACCCTTCGACTTTCCTGGGCGACCGAAACTACGATACGTTTAAATCAAAGGCGTATGATACGCAGATTCAAGATATTTTATGGAAGGATGTATAACTAAATCGTTGACAACACTATTGAGTCAACTATATACTATATAGCAGATTAGAAGGTAAGGCATGTTAGGAAAGGTTGAAAAAGTTGAGAATGTTCTTAAACATCATCAGATCAGTCAGGCGATTTCCCGATTGATTCGTGAGGGTGTTCTTGCGCCGGGTTCCCGATTGCCGGGGGAGATGGAGTTGGCTCGACAGTTTGGGGTTTCTCATCTGACCGTTCGCCAGGCTAAGAGGACGTTGATAGAACAAGGGGTTCTTTACAGTATCAATCGAAAAGGGGTTTATGTAGCCAGAGAGGCTTTGGCCAGCCGGGCCGGTGTTTTCACTCGGACCAATTTGTCGGTGATGGAGGACGCCCATTTTTTTCGAACGGTGTTCCAATCGTTGGAGGAATCCTGCCGCGGTCGAATCGCGTTCCGGTACTATCACGGTTCTTTCGGGGTTGAGATGACCCGTGATCTTGCGTTTCAACTTGTCGAACAGGCCAAGGCTGATCATATCGAGGTGGCATTGCTGGCCCAGGAGATGCCTTTGGTGGAAGAAATTTGTCATGAGCTGGGAATTCCGATCATGAGTCTGGGAATTGAATCGTATCGAAGTCCGCGGGTTTCTTTCGATTCGGCACAGCGGGTTCACTTGGGGCTTGATTATTTTTTTGGCAAGGGGATTCGGGAAATCGGGCTTATCGGGCGAGAGGGCAATGCCATGGCGGAGGTTTTTAGAACTTTGTACACGTCGCGATATCCGGAAATTCCGGTTCAATGGTTGGGGCCGGAGGGGCCTCATCAGCCTGAGTCTGGGGTTTCGTTTGAAGAATGCGGATATCGACAGTTTCATGATTTGTGGTCTTGTCCGCAACATCCGAAGGGGGTGTTTGTGCTGGACGATATCATGCTCAAGGGTAGTGCTTATGCGATGATGGAACTTGGTGTTCGGCCTGGACGGGATTTCGAACTGGTCGGTTGCTACAATAAGAATTCTCATCTGTTTGTTCCGGTTCCTTTTGTTCATATCGAGTCGGACCCGGCGGATTTCGCCCGGGCGGTTGCGACGATGGTGACGTCGATGATTCAGGATCCCAAGGCGAGGCCTTCGGATATTGTTATTGATTCAAAACTGGTGAATGAGAAAGGGTAAACATGGGTGTTGTGAACACGTCAAAGTCTGAAGAGTCTGAGAGATCGAAAAAAGAACTGTGTGTGGGTGTTATCGGCTGCGGGATGCTGGCGCAGATGACGCACTTGCCGCACTTAAAGGAGTTGCCTTCCGTCAGGCTTAAGTGGGTGTGTGATATTAATCCCGAAACACTTGAGAAGGTTAAAAACACCTATCAGGCGGAGCAGGCTACACAGGATTATCATGAGGTTCTGAACGACTCCGAGGTGGACGCGATTGTGTTAGCGACGATCCAGGACCTTCGAAAACCGGTGATCGAGGCGGCGGTTCGGATGGGCAAGGCGGTGTATTGTGAAAAACCCATGGCGGGGACTCTTAAAGAGATGGAAGAAATTCAACAGATCGTCGAGCCGTCGGGAATTGTTTTTACGGTCGGGCACAATCGTCGATCTTCGCCTGCGATGGCGTATGCGAGGCAGGTTTTTCAGAAGCAATGGACAAGTCCGGTTCCGTGTCCCTGGCGATTTGATCGTAATAGTTCGGGGCGGTCCCGCTGGCCTGAGGAAGATCAGGCGTATATGGTGATCCGCATCAATGACGATATGCTGAGTTGGAAGCCCTGGGCCTTGGGGGACGATATTATGACGACGGGTCCGATGCTTTTTGAGATGACGCATTTTACCGATCTTGCCTGTTGGTTTTTGAAGAAACAACCGGTCCGCGTCACAACGACGGGGCATCTTCGTATCAATCAGACCGTGGTGATTGAATATGAAGATGGATCGATGGTGAATATCCTGATGACCGGTGTGGGGACATTTGGATATCCCAAGGAACTGTACGAGATTTTCTGTAATGGTTCGGCGGTCATTATGGACGGGTTTATTGAAGTGCGTACCGCGGGAATTGAAGGTGTGCCGGCCCGGACAGATTTTTCGACACTTCGCGACCTTACACCGGCGCAGGATTTTGGCGGAGGAATCCGGGATTTTTATGCCAAACGGCGTTGGGCGCAGGAACGGGCGGTTGCGTTAAACGATCCGATGGAATGTCTGCGACTCGAACCATTGCTGGACAAGGGGCACAAGCTTCATTTGGTTCATTTCCTCGATGCCGTTCGAGGGATTGGTGAAAATCCCTGTACGTGTGGGGAATCTGTTCTTGCGACACGCATTGCTTTTGCGGCTATTGAAAGTTTAAAATCCGGAAAAACAGTTTCGTGTCATTTTTGATATAAGGAAACATCATGCGTCAATGGAGGATAGCGGCTCTTCAGAGTACGTGGGAAAAACATGTGGAGCCGGCGTGCGTTGAAAAAAATCTGGAGTGGACGGTTCAAAAGATTCGCGAGTTGAAACAGTATTCGGTGGAAGTGGTGTGTCTGGCGGAAATTTTCGCTACTTGTAATTTAGCTGAACAACCAGCGAGGTCGGCACAGGACCGGGAGGGGAATATTGTTCAAACCATGCTTGCGACTGCGAAGGAATTGCAGATGGCGATTCTTTGCCCGTTGTATGAAAAGCGCGATCACCGGATTTATAATACGGTGATTGTGATCGACAAAACGGGACAGATTGTGGAGAGCTATGACAAGATTCATCCTACCGAAGACGAAATGGATCGGGGGATTGTGCCCGGTAAGACGGAGCCGACGGTGATCGAGCTTGAGGGGGTGAAGATCGGTTGTCAGATTTGTTTCGACGCCAATTGGCCTGGCGATTGGTTGGCCCTTAAACACGCGGGGGCGAGAATGATCTTTTTTTGTTCGGCTTTTTCGGCAGGAACACTCCTTCAGGGTTATGCGACGATTCTTGGTCTTCCGATTATTGCCGCGACATCCTGCCGCGATTGTCGAATTTATGATCGAACCGGTGCCATGATTGCTCATCAAAGTCCTTATTATGATTTTGTCTTTGCCGATGTGCTGATCGATCAGCCGTTGTTTCATCTGGATTATCAATTTGAGGTTCTGGATTGTATTCGCAGGGATCATCCGGAAATCGGCACAAACGTGTTTAATGGTGAAGGCCGATGGACGTTTGACGGTGTTCGCGATCCGAAGGTGTTTCAAAATTTGATCGATCATTATAAACTTCTCGATGTCGATGCCTATCTGACCCGGGCACAAGAAAAGCAGGATCAGATGCGCCGATAGAAATGGAGATTCACGATGTCTAAGACGACCGATATTCGACCGATTGATGTGACTTTGGAGTTTCAGCCGATATGGTTTCGTTTGCCGTTGAAATTCGGCGCGGAGACGCTGGAGACGATTACCTGTGCGCGGGTGAAATTGCAGGTAACCGACGCTCGCGACAAAACAGCTTGTGGTTGGGGTGAAACGCCTTTGAGTGTCGCGTGGGTGTGGCCAAGTGCCTTGGGTTATCGAGAGCGGGAAGAATCACTGAAGGAATTTTGTCAGCAACTGGTCAAGGCCTGGACGGATTTTGCAGTGTGGGGCCATCCGATGGAAACAGGCGGGCTTTTTCTGGAAACGGATCTGAAGAAACTCTGGAGAGCATTTAATCAATCCCGAAGTCACACCGACGCGATGCCGTGGTTGGCGGCGTTGGTGTGCAATTCGGCTTTTGATATCGCTTTGCATGATGCCTATGGCATGATTCACGATGTACCGACGTATGAGACGTATAATCGTGATTATATGAATCACGATTTGTCGTGGTTCATAACGCCCTCGGAGGATGTGTCTGTTTCATTCGCGGGAAAATATCCGCAGGATTTTTTCAGCCTGCCGCGAAAAGAAAAAATGATCGCCTGGCATCTGGTGGGCGGGAAAGACCTGCTGGAATCGGACGAACTGACCGGCGATGAGCCTAAAGACGGTTATCCGGTGCTGCTTCGGGACTGGATTCGACGCGACGGGCTTAAAGCCCTCAAGGTTAAACTGCGCGGTAACGATGCGGCCTGGGAGTACTATCGGCTGGTGAAGGTCGGGGAAATCGCCATCGAGGAAAAGGTCGATTGGCTCACGGCTGATTTTAATTGTCTTGTTACCGAACCTGCGTATGTGAACGACATTCTCGATCGATTGATGATTCAAGAGCCGCGAATTTATGGCATGATTCTGTATATCGAGCAGCCGTTTCCATACAATCTGGAATCTCATCAGATCGATGTTCATAGCGTTTCGGCGCGAAAGCCGCTTTTTATGGATGAAAGCTGTCATGACTGGCGGCTCATTAAACTTGGCCGAACGCTCGGCTGGACGGGAGTGGCGTTGAAGACGTGTAAGACTCAGACGGAGGCTCTCCTTAGTTTGTGTTGGGCGAAGGCTCATGGGATGACGTTGATGGTGCAGGACCTGACGAATCCTCGGTTGGCGATGATTCCCCATGTGCTGCTGTCGGCCCACGCCGGGACCATTATGGGCGTTGAAACCAATGCCATGCAGTTTTATCCCGACGCATCGAATATCGAAGCGAAGATTCATCCGGGGCTTTATGTTCGAAAGAATGGATGCGTGAATCTTTCGACTCTGGGTGGTCCGGGATTGGGGTACCGGCTCGAAAAATAGATTTACCCAATTATTTGTTTTTATTTATCCTTTCTAACGTCATAACGGTCGGAGGCACAGGATTGCTTTTAAGATCTTTATTTATTGTTAATTCTTCGAATGTTTTGAAAAGCTCTTCACATGCTTGTTGGTAAGAAACATTGGTAAAATGTTGTATGAGCCTTACACTTCGATCGATGAGTTTTTTATTCGTCGTCTCGGCGTAGACCATCCAATTGCCATAGACTCGCCCCATCCGGGCCATAGTCGCCGTGGAAACCGTATTCAAAACAAGTTTCACAGCCAGATGATCCCAAAGATCGATTAATGACCTGGGCACATCGCATCCGATGTGAAATTCCACATACTCCGGGTCCGGTGTCGGCCGGGATGCTCCGATAGTCAGCATCGCTTTACGTTTATATTTTTCATGCAAATATTTTTCAGCCGCTAACTTGAAGGCCGATTTATCGGCAGTGCAATCGGCCACTTCCTCACCCACCAATACCATTACAGCTGCATTCTCTGAAAAAGCCCAACGTGATTCATTTTCTTCATTACCAATGTCGTATTTATATATCTCTTCGTTGTCTAATCCAGGTGGGTGATCACAAATCGTTTGGGGAGCATTCATCTTTTCATACAGTTCTCGGGACCATTGAAGACCCTTTGGATATCGTCGAAAAAGTGCGAACCAGGCATCCTTTGTGGGCAACAAAGGATTTTTTACAAAAGCCCACGAAGGGGGTGATATTTTATCGTCCTTTTTCTTGAAGGATGGCAACATAAAGGTAGGTGCCCGTTCGGTTGTATCGGTCAGAATGTCAAGAAGATAATCGTTGGCCAGATAGGTTATCAGCCCATTTCTCTGATAGAGGTCCTGCTCAAATTCCACATATTTCGCCAAGGCATTGATATTGACCTTGCTTCGCAGTTGGGAAACAAGTTTTCCAAACTCAATTGCGTAACCGAAGGGTTCTTTTAAATGACAATCGAACCCCGACATTTCATTTTCGGATATCCGGGTATGGATGATCGCTTTGAGGGTCATCTCGATGGCACAACCAGCAACCAATTGTTGGAAGGTCGTTGCCTGCATTCGGGTTGAACCTGCAATCGCCATGGGTCCGCTGTAAAGCTCGAG
>JAAZAW010000303.1 GCA_012514125.1 Phycisphaerae bacterium
AATACATCCTGCTGCACAAAAAACTTCAAAAAGTCCCCAAAATCATCGAAACGCCTAAAATCCCCGGCTCGCAATGGGACAACGACCGCAAAAATCTCGCAAAACTGCGAGATTTATACCAGTTCCATAAAAAGAAAGAATTTAAATAAACAAAAACAGATCCAATGAATTATAATTTATTGAAGCGGATAGTGTTGTAAAAAATGTGTTGTTTTTGGGATACGAAAAAATGGAAATTCGTGAATTTCAGGAATTAATCAATCAAATGTACTCCGATAAGGATCGCCAGAGAGGCCCAGCGGGAACATTTCTCTGGTTGATCGAAGAAATCGGAGAACTCGCCTCCGCCATTGGCGAAGGAATCGACCCGAACGAAAAAGCCAAAGAGTTTGCCGATGTCTTCGCCTGGCTCGTCACCCTCGCCAACGTCGAAGGCATTGACCTGGACAAAGCGGTTCAAATGAAGTACGGTAAGGGATGCCCCGGATGCGGAAAATTGACCTGCATTTGTAACGACAAATTATAAAAAAACCAATTATCATATAATATTATAATATGACAATTAAAATCCGAATCGTGGCTGATATTATCATATAATAATATTATATGATAATTAGCGCATTACGTTTTTGACTGAGGATAGCAATGAAGATAGCGATGAAGAACAGAACAATGCTTGTAATGGGAATATTTCTGGCGGCAGCGATGGCAGGATGTGCCCCGACAGCCTACAAAATCACCCCAATCCCCATTTCTGAAGAGCTTGAAGAGACAATTGTGGCGACAGATCCGGGATTTTTTCTGTCAAAAATCGCTATAATTGATATAGATGGTGTTTTACTTAATTCCAGAGAGATGCCTCTCTTGGGAAGCGGCGAAAACAAGATGGCCCTCCTGATTGAAAAACTCCGCAAAGCCGCCGCCGACCCCTGCGTCAAAGCGGTCGTCCTGCGGATCAATTCGCCCGGCGGATCAGTTACTGCCAGTGATATAATTTATAAAGAAGTATTAAAAGTCCGAAATGGTGATCCCTGCAGGGGAATTCCAGGTAAGCCTGTGGTGGCATCGATGTTAGATGTGGCAGCGAGCGGCGGGTATTACGTCGCCTGCGCCGCAGATCGGATTGTCGCCGAGCCGACGAGCGTGACAGGGAGTATCGGCGTGGTCATGATGACCTGGAACGCCAAGGGGTTGCTCGACAAGATCGGCGTTTCGACGGATGCGATCAAGTCGGGGCCCAACAAGGACGCCGCATCACCGTTTCGTCCGATGAAACCTGAAGAGCGCCAAATCTTTCAGACAATGATCGACGAGTATTACCAGCGGTTTTTGGCTGTGGTGGAACAATCGCGGAGCGAACTGACCGCTGAGCAGATTCGCGAGATTGCGGACGGCAGGGTTTACACCGGCAGCCAGGCGTTAAAACTCAAGCTGGTGGATTCCGAGGGTAGTTTGGACGATGCGTTGGTCCTGGCGAAGGAATTGGCGGATGTGAAAAAAGCCCGAGTGGTGATTTACCATCGTCCGGTGGGATATCGGGGCAATATTTACGCGGCGGCCCGGGCGTCTGATCCGAAACCGGCCGCGTCGTCTTCGCTGGTGAATATTCCCGTACCGGATTATCTCCAGCAGCAGGGATCGTTCCTTTATCTTTGGCAGCCATGATGAAAAGGCCTACTGTCGGCAGGATGCGATGAACCAGAATATTTCCAATCATCCCGAACATGAGGCGTTGATTTCCGAACCGGCTTTGGCTTCGGAACAGAATGCGTCCAAACCTTTTCTGGAGCATCTGGAAGAACTTCGCTGGGTTCTTATCAAATCGGCGATTGCCGTTGCTGTTTTTACCATGATTTGTTTTGTATTTTCCGATCGGGTGGTCGATTTTTTCAAAGGGCCTCTCCTTGCGATGGGCGAACTTTCCAGTTCGGCAGATTCATTGAGCAAGGGTGTTTTGCGGTCGCTGCATCCCGCCGATTTTCTTGTGACGTCGCTGAAACTTTCCATTGTTGTGGGCTTGGTGTTTTCGAGTCCGTTCGTGTTGTATTTTTTCTGGTCGTTCATCTCGCCTGGACTTACCGTGGGGGAACGGCGATCGACGATGCCGATTTTTGTCAGCGGGCTGTTCTTTTTTCTGCTGGGTGTATGGTTCTGTTATCGCGTGGTGCTGCGGATGTGTCTGTATTTTTTGTGGAAGTACTCGACCGACAGGGGGATCGTGCCGGAGTGGACTTTCGACAATTATATCTCCTTTGTCACGATGATGATGGCGGCGTTTGGTTTGACGTTTGAGATGCCGGTGGTTTTTGGGTTTTTGGCGAAGTTCAAGTTGATTACTTATCGCACGCTTGGGGCGAAACGGCGATATGCGTATTTTATTCTGGCGGCCGTGGCTGCGTTTATCACGCCGCCCGACCTTGCATCGATGATTTTTTTGTCGATTCCCATGATCGGCCTGTATGAGCTTTCGATTTTGATTGTGCGGATGATCGGGCGTGAGAAGAAGACATTGATGTAGTTTTTGTCGATGAAATTTCCAATCATTTTAAACCGCCTTTCGTAGTTAAGGAGAGGAAGAATCGGAAGGTGGATTATGGAGTTTCCTATATCCATCTCCTTATACGCATTTGACTTAATCATTGCGCGGTAGCCAGTCCGTTCGGCATACTGATTTGATCGGTTCTGGCGTCAACGTCAGCCAGGCCTGCATGCCGGCCTGCCAGAGATGCGATTGGGTCTGATAG
>JAAZAW010000304.1 GCA_012514125.1 Phycisphaerae bacterium
GTCGGCAGGATGCGCGTAGGATACGGCGAGAGTGGTTTTCGGTGTTTGAGCCATGATCAAGACCTCCATTTCAAATTTTAAAAAGGATACAAAACTATGAAACACGTTAACGATCGTACCCGGGGTTTACAACCCATACACGGTTTTACCTTAATTGAGCTTCTGGTGGTGGTGGCGATTATTGCGATTTTGATTGCGATTTTGTTGCCGGTATTGTCCAAGACCCGTTTTACGGCCAGGAAGGTGACTTGCGGGGCGCGACTTGGGCAGATTTACGTCGCTTTTTCCGCTTATCTTCAGGATTATAACGATCAGGCCTTCTGGCGAGCCAATGATATCCATAACAACGGTATGGAGTGGTATGTTTATGGGGGGCGGGAAACCGGGAATTACTGCACGGACCAAATGGGGTTGTTTAATCGGGTTATTCCCCGGCCGTTGAATTTGTACGTTTCAAATGAAATTCGAACTTTTATGTGCCCGGAAGATTCCAAGGGGTGGGAGTGGGCTCAGGGGTATACTCATTATGATTGGGTAGGCAATTCCTATATTTTTAATTGTACGGGTTATTTGTCGGAAGATTATCTTCCTCTTGACGATTTATCTCGAGGTTTTGCGGGCAAAGTTTTTACCACGGCGGCGGATTTGAGTACGACGGCAGTTTTTCTTGATACCAGTCTGGTGAAATCACCACAGGACTGGCATGAAGGAAACGGGAATATTTGTTTCGGTGACGGCCATGTGAAATTTGTTATGGTCAAGGAATTGGAACGTTACTGCTGGAATCAATAAGGGAGCGTTGGGAGGCGGGTGAGTTTCTGTTTTTCCATCGGGGGTTGATTGGATTTTTATTGGACGGCCTCTGTGAGTTTGTAAATTCATGGAGGACGTGAGGGATACGGTTTGGGCGTTTTTGTTCATAACTTGTCTATTGCTTTTTTTGCATACTCCGATATTCTGAAACGAAGAGGGATTTTTAATACGAGATAAAGGGGGGTAGACCAATGGAAGAGATGGCAAAAGTCATTACATGCAAAACGACTGAATGCGTTTATAATACGGAACATAAATGTCATGCGCTGGCGATTTCGGTCAGCTCTGCCAGCAATCCTGTATGCCAGACATTTGTTGCGGGCGAGCACAAGAGCGGTGATCCGCATGCGATTGCCGGAGTTGGAGCCTGTCATGCCGAATCGTGTGAATATAACCGGGATCGCATGTGTTATGCCGGTTCCGTGGATGTGGGACACAAAGACCAGGAAGAGGCGGCGTGTCTGACCTTTGAAGCCCGTGTGCATGCGGAAATTTAGTAAAGTAGTGTCGATCTGTAAATATCCGCCGGCGGGGGAATGAAAGCCATTGAATTGTGACAGCCGCTTTGCAATTCATAGAAGTCGGCGGAGAGCGTGTATTACGCTTTATACCAACCTAGCGGTTTATGAGGGGAAAATAATCATGGGAAATGAAAAAAGCGGATTTGGCGGGATAGGGGGGATGGTACAGAACCTGGTGATCGAGGTTCAGCGATATCTCAAGGGCATTGATTTTCCTTCCAACAAGAACAAGTTGATCGAAAAAGCCCGGGAGAATGGGGCACCCAAACCGATTATGGATATTTTGGACAAGCTTCAGGATCGCGAATACGACAGCCCGACCGACGTGGAAAGGGAAGTCGGCAAGTTTGAATAAGGTTTTACTGAAAGAGCTGCAAGTTGAGAGGCTTGCGCTCTTTTTTTATTTTGTTCCTTAATTGCGGGGGGGCAATATCGGGGTATATCGTTTGCATATAGCGGTTTTTTCATATAAGATACTCATCTGTTGATTTTTATTTATGTATTCGTGGAGATAAGACAATGAAGAACGAACAAAATTATATGCAATTTGCGTTGTGCCGCGAAATGCTGGAAACGCCCGCGATTATTCACAATTTCAAATTGACCCAGACGGAGCGAGTTGTCCAGGCGATCAAACAGGCTGGGCGGTTGTTTTTCACGGGCGAAGGATCGAGTCGGATTTTCCCGTCGAAAAATGCGATAGCTGACGCTTATCGGAAGGGAATGGATATTTGCTTTGCCACCGAAGGCGATCGTCAGGCGGGAGAATATGATCTGTCGAAATTCGTGGTTTTTGCTGCCAGCAACAGCGGAAAGACCAAGGAAGTCGTTTGGCTTTTCGACAAGCTTGAAAAGGCGGGTCATAAGAATATTTTTGGGTTGACTGCCAACAAGGCTACCAAACTTGAAGAACTTGCCGAGCAGACTTTCGTGCTTAGTTGCGGCAAGGAAGATGCGGTTGCAGCCACCAAGAGTGTCGCGGAACAGGCTCTGTTTTATCAGGCTTTGCTGGGACAGGTTCGCGGGGAATGCACTGCTTGTAAACTTGGTGTTTTGGCGGACGCGGTCGAAAATGCGTTGACGCTTTCGATCGATCCATCGATTACCGCTGCGATTGCGGGTGCGGGTACGATTTATTTTGCGGGGCGAAATGACGGTGTGGCTGAAGAGTTGACGCTTAAGACCAATGAGATTACGCGTAAAAAGAGCGACTTCCTTGAAGGCACGTATGCCTTGCATGGGATTGAGGAAGTTATGAATCCCAATGATGTCTTGATCTTTATCGATCCGTTTGACGCGGAACTGGAAAAAATCCAGGAAACACTTGTCAAGGGCGTGGGTATGAAAGTTTTCGCGATTTCAAGTAAAGATGCGGGCTTCCCGACGATCCAGATTAAAGACGTCGGGGATCTGACCACGTATGTTCAACTGGCGGCGGGCTGGAACCTGCTGGTGGAAGTGGGATTGCATTTGAAGATCAACCTTGATAAACCGACGCGTGCTCGTAAAGTCGGCAACGAATTTGTCGGCTAAATTGACCGATAGAATTTATGGATGAGAAATTTTTAAGGATGCGGATCCGGCTGGGATTCGCATCCTTTTTTTAAAAGACAACACGAAAACGAGGCGTCGTGTTGAACGAATTGCTCAGATTTTTATTCGAGGTTGGTTGAAGAGCTTATTTTTTGCAGAAGTGTCAAGGCTGCTTCACAGACGACTTGGCCGACATCAGGCTGGTAAAGATAAACGCCACAATATTTCGGACACAGGCCGGCTTCGTAATGATCGATTTCATACGCATGTTTGTTCGGAAAATATCCGGCATATCCATTGGTCAGGGTTATTACGGCGGTAAACCGGAAGGGTGACGAAGATTTGATCTGCGTTCCATATTCTGTGAAATATTCGCCTGGTATGCCGACAAAAGCCAATGATCCGATCCTCATCGCATAAAGAGAGATGGTTTTTACTTTTTTTTGAGGACTCTTTGATTCGATTATTTTTAAAGCATCCACGGCCCAATCCAATTGTGTTTGATGAAAACAATAAGCCCAGTCTGAGTGATCTTTTGTGGGGTATTTTTCCAACTCTTTTTTGGTTTGTTCGATCAGGGTTATCAGATCGTCTTTTTCGGGCAACGGTTGAAGGGGTAAGTCGACGTTTATCGATTCATAATTTAGTGCAATATTTTCTTCCATTGAAATGGAAGGAAGAAGTTCCAGGGTTTTTTGGGCCAATTTATAACCGGTTTCACGGGCGGATTTTTCTGTTGGTTTCAGGAAAACAAAATTTTTCGGATTCAAATCTCCGCTGGCTCCGGTCAGATGAAATACGTGAACGTTTTTTTTGAAGCTTTCCTGGATTTTAATTTCAGTATATCCGGGGAAATCCGGTGCGATCATTCCATTATAGGAATGCAGATTGACGGGGTGGCAGGCGTAATTCAGTAAAATAGCCAGAGGTTCGTTTTGCATATTTTCAATGCGGACGACTCCAAGCTGGTTGTCTACCGGGCCATCATCCGTCACACGATTCACGGCAATATCAGGGCAGGAGATATAATCGGCTCCGATTCTTGCCGATACCTTGGAATCAATGGCTTGAGCGGTGAGTGTTTGTAATTTGGTTTCCAGCTCCTGACAATAGGCGTCATTGACCGCTCCCCAATTTCGGAAATGAACTGTGGCAGGGCCTGCGTGGGTATGAGTCGCTGCGAGCAGGATTGCGTTGACAGGAATATCATATTTGCAGGAAAGTTTTTTTCGAATCTGATCGGCATAAGCAGTATCCCATCCGATCAGATCCGCGGAAATTAAGAGCAGCCGTTTATTTTCCGATTCAAGGTACAACGCTTTTGCAAAGAGAGGAAACAAGATTCCCTGTGAAGGGCCAAATGCTCCCCCGGATAATTCCAGACCCGTGGGAGGTGTGATATCAATGCGTGATGTGCCACACCTGAGTTTTTGTGAATCATGCGACATTTTTATATGATCCTTTTAAAAAGTGACCGTTCGTAATTTGATGATTTTTGACCAGTTGATAATTTCTTCTGTCTTATGCCCGTAACCAGCCATCCAGTGATGGCCGATGCCTTGTTCGTGAATCCATTCGATAACCCTGTCCGTGGGTTTTATTAATCGGACGCGTAGCGGGTTTCCTGGGAAGACCATTTCGGTTGAAACAGCTTGGCCTTCCAGAACGGCGCATTGGTAACCTTGTTCGCAGGGGATTAAATTAATCAGCGTTACCGGACCGGGCTTGGCGGGGAAGAGTGAGCAGACCCCCTGGTCCATCAGACGAACGGGGGCAAGGGTGATGTCTTCTTTTTTTTCCGCAAGGCTATACGAGCCTGATCCGCAGTGAGTCAGTATCACCGAGCCGTCTTCCAGCGGTTCGAGCCAATCGGTATTATGGGTAGGGCTATCGGTCAACAGTGAGAGCACAAGCTGGCCCACAGCGCCGTTGATATCGCCCTCGCAACTGAGAGGAATTCCTTCGTCAGCCAGGAGCGACGCTGCCAAACAGACCCGTCCCATCAGATGAGGATAGCAGCCGACGGTCAGGGCACTGAGTTGATTCAATTCGACGAGTTCTCGAATGGCCAGATACATTTTCACCGAATCGATTCCTGCTTCTTCGGAGGCAAGACATCGGCTGCTTTTTTCACAGACGGATTGCCAGATCGATAACGCTTCAGATTTGGAGAATTCCTGTGCCCGTGTGAGCAGTTGCGGTAAGTCCAGGTTTACGATACGCGGACCGATGTATTTTTTCAGGGCAAATTCGTTGACGGCAACTTCGGTCATACCGCGAGCATGATTGCCCAGAAGTCCGATTTTGGCGCGGCGTAATCGGGATTTGAGGCTGACGGCTCGAAGAAATGTCATCGCCTTGTCAAGAGTTGTTCCCTTTTCCAGAATACCACAAACGCACCGATACGATGCATCTAACTGCCTGAGATACGCCGTCAATTGCTGTGTGCCGCAAAGGGCACCGGTTTCCATTCCAGGCAACGACCAGAGAAGGATCGGTACGTTACATTCTTCCAGCATATCCAACACAAGATAATCTTCGAACCAACTGACCGGAACGATCGCCAAAGCATCGATATGTTCTTCCGCGGCTTTTCGTCCGGCTCTTGTCGCCTGTTTGGGATGGTTCACTTCACCCAGCGTTATCACGTCGCAACCGGCATTTTTGAGAAGAACCTCAAACTTTTTCACGGCTTGAAGTCCTCGGTCGGCTCCAACTTCCAGGGGGCTTGCAACCGAGGCCACCGCGACACGAGGAATAAGGTTACGCCGCTGGGATGATATCTTCGGATTATTCATTTTATAGTCCTTTTGTGCAGGGATTCTACCAGACGATGGATTTCTGCCCTTGCTCCGGATTGGTTGTTCCGATGCGAGTATCGAAAGCAAATTGTTTCACCGTCTGTTCTGAAAATTCACCCGAACAGGATGTCAGACTCCATGTGAACTCCATCTTGCCCTCCTGGTAAGCGGGAAAATTGGTGAACCACATATTATTCATGATCCAGCTGTAAATATGCCCGGAGGATATCTCCAGTTTCTTTTGCCATTTTCCTGTATGAATGTCTCCAATTTGAACCAGAGGCACATCGTGGGGTACCAGGACGAAGGTTTTGGCTCCATCACTGACCGCGATATAATCGCCCAGACTATGCCAATCGGTTGCACTTCCGGGAATCTGTTCTTCGCCTGCCCGATATACCGTGCCGGCATTTTCGACAAATACTTTTGCGGTTTTTGCGGCAAACGGAAAC